>DATBVH010000304.1:0-8305 GCA_036515395.1 Candidatus Angelobacter sp. | reverse complement strand
GCACTACTCGGTAACATTCGCATGAGGCTTGCTCCAAGCCAGGGCGATCAAGGATGCGAATATGGCCGCGGCTGTAATGAATCAGTGCGGCATCCTGAAGCCGCCCGGCGGCCACCGTAACGCTTTCCCTGCGGCCTCCGAGATTATGGGCAATGAGTTCCTGTGTCATCTGCATCTTGTCGGAATGAGTTCGATCTAGAGCAAGCAAGAGCCATCGGCACAGGCGTTTTTCAATGGGGTGCAGCCGATTACATACTGCAGTCTGAGATATCTGAGTTAGTAGTGCCTGGGTATAGAGCAGCAGGACACGGTGAAAGTGGCCGGTCCGGGCAAATTCTTCCTGCAGTATTCGCGCCTTCATTCTGAGTGCGCATCCCGCAATCTGCACCACAGCCCTGCTTGGCACCATCTCTCCACCCAGGAAAGACGCCACGCTAACCACACCATCGTTTCCCGCAAGCCCGACTTCAGCAGTGGCGCCATCTTCCATTGTATAAAGTAATGAGATTATGCTCGTGGTGGGAAAATAAACGTGCTCCAGAAAGCGATTCGAGGAGTACAGAATGTCTCCCAGGCCCAGTTGTACAGGCTGTAGGTGCGGGGAAAGACGCGAATATTCCTCCGCATTCAGGGTAGCCAGTAAGCGGTTTGCCATATACCCGGGAATCTGGATTGAGGGCTGGGTGCTCATGCTGAAATCTCGAATCACCTGGGACGGCCCTATTTTGGTGACAATAGTTAAGTGGTTGAACAGGACAAATCGTTTCATCCAGGCACGTAATAATTCCGACAATTTGCCTGAAGAGGTTTAGTAGAAGCTATTCCGTCCGGGTTTTCGCATCCCGATCTCCGGCTATTTCGCTGTTTTCCGCACAATGTCAGCCCAATTCCGAGCTAAGGTACAGCGGCCTAACCGCACTGCAGCATAAATAAATGATACCCATACGCAGGTGGGTGCCTCTCTGAAATCGTGGATGTGACCGGCTTGGAAACCAACACCTTGAAATGGCCTTCCCTCAAATAGCTGACAAACGCCTCACCTATGATGAGCTGGTAGGCAGACGCTTTGAGCAGCCCTGAGGGAAAACGCCCGCGCTGCTTTAAGCCTCGCCAGAATCGCGGGAAACATCGGATTCGCTGGTCTGACTTTGATCGTTTTTAGTCCGCTTCTTGCGGACTTTTTTCTTTCCCTTGGCCGCATCTTTGGGAACCTGGAACAGGGCTTTCATGCCCTGCTCAAAATCCTCTTGCGCCTGTTTCCCTTCGTGATATTCGTATTCTTTTGGCATAAAATCACGCCCCTATGATGCCGGAATCTTGTTGGCAGCTTTCCTTAATTCATCTCCGCATGGTGCCATTGACAGGTACATGACATGCTGGCATTGTTCTTCCACATCTCCAGTGTAGATACCGACTGATTTAAGCTCCGAGATCGACTCTTTTAACCTTTGGGAGAACGTTTGCTCGAATATAGCTGGACTATTTTGCCTGAGAGCATTAACTCGGCTTTGTATGTCTTGCCCCGTTTCATTCGGAATGCCAGACGGGTTATGCGCCGTGGCGACAAGCGACTTCCGACGCTGATTAAATTGCGTGATCTCATCAGCCAAATCAATTGCTTTTCCTTTAATGATGTGAAGTTGTGGCTGATTTCCCGGCAATCTTTTAGCAACTTCTTTCGCTATCTCCGCTGCTGAAAGTGTTTGAGTTGGCCGAGTTGGCGTAGGCGCAGGAGCGGGAGCAGTTTCGGCTCCTTTTTCACTTTTTTGATTAGGTAAGTCGGCAATTGTTTGTGAACTTTTAGGCCACTCAAAAATACATACGGCGACCATGACGCCAGCGGATAAAAAGAAAAGTAGGCAAGTTCTAATAACTGTTCCAATCGGATATGGTGCTTTATGCCATTTCAATCCGATTGTTCCACCAAAAAAGAAAAGAGTGCCGAGAATGCCGAGGATTACAACATTCCCTCTGCTGAGAACGGCGTTACCTTGGACTAGGGCGACCATGCAACTTATGCCTGCTCCTAATCCAGATAAACTCCATGCCAATTGCTTCTTGTTAGACTTTCGCATCAGGCAATTATCAGCTTGCGGAATATGAACAGCAAACAAAACCCGCCTTTCAGCGGGTTCGTGTTGATGTTGAAAAAAGTGTTATTCGCTGCGCAGAGGTGGCCAGCGTTTGATGCGTTTGTAGTTGTGAGTTTTCCAGTCTGAGTAATCGGGCGTGATGCGAAGGAACGGCTCAACATCGAATGTGAGATAGGTTCTGTCTTTGAACATAATCCCGATTGCGCAATCATCGTCCATTGTTGAGACTTCGATTCGCTCAACGACTTTGCCACGGACAACAGCGAACGGGTCTGGTTTGCGTCTCTTGCGGGAGCTGAAACCCAGGCCAACGAGATCATCTTAAACCTGCGCTCTCGCCAATAACCTGGCGCATGGCTTGAATGTAACGATCTTCCGCCGGATGGATGCCGCACTCAAGCGCTCAGCCGCCCAGCATTCACTCAGGCAGTTGCAACCGGCTCGCGATCCAGATGAATCATCGGGGGCTTCTCTTCGGCCAGGGATCTGATGAAACTATCGAGCAAGTGAGTGGCGTAAGGATCCTGGCCATATTCATGGAACCTGAACGTTGTGGCCAATGCCTCGCCGCTTCCCTGTTTAAACGGCACAGCCAGCGCCATGTTCCTGGCGAGCCATCCGTAAGTCACTCCTGCCAGCACCTGAGGAAACTGGGATGAAGGAACGCCATCGATTACGTAATGCGGAGCAACTCGGGCTGATTCAAAGCCCAATATTTTGCCGAAGTCGAGTCGATTGTAGGGTGTCTGGTTTGTACGCACCCAATTGAAGTTTGAGAACCAGCGTCCATCCAACTCACAACCGGCGCGCAACAACACTTTCATGGGGCTGCTGGCAGGAAAGCCGGCTTCAGAGTCAAGCAGCAAAATCGCCTTCCCACCCAGGGCAAGATGCTTCTCTGTCATTTCGTCGAGTTGCGAAGAAAGCAATAATGTCTCACGTTGCAATCTTGCATCAAGCTGGTAGCCGGCCTGCCGCAAGTTTTCTCGCAAAGCAGGCATGGTTCCCAGCGGATCGTGCACATGCAAAGAAACTTCCTTGGGCGGCTGCAGGGCAGGAAAGATAAACAATTGATAGTCATTTTCCGCCAGCGATGCCCCTTGTTTCGTGCGTATCTCCATGTGCAAATGCTCGGGGCCTGCCACTTGGCAAGGCGGCGCATCAAAGACGATCTTGTTGAGGGCCCTGACTGAGCCGCTGGGAATGCTTTCCGGGATTTCAATCTGTCCCCCTGCGCCGGAAGCAGTCATCCACCTCACTCGTGCGCCTTTCAGTTCTCGGGTGCTGTAGTGCGAAACAAGCGTTTGCAGTTCAACTTTATCGCCGCTGAAGAAATTCTGCCTGGGCATATCCACCAGCACCATGTCAGGTTCCTGGAGCTTCCTCAGTTCCTGCGCAAATACTTTAGGATTGCGCCACATATCAAGAAGACCATTGACCTCCCAGTGAATGTCTGTCATTCCAGTGATAACGTATCCCTGGATTTCGCCGCGGCGGCGCATGCTCTCGATTTCATGCTTGAGGGAAATAAACTGGTGCCATTGCGTCTCTTCCGCCAACGCGTTGTAATCGGCAAAAAGAGTATTGAAGTGATATTGCTGAAAGCGGTCCAGCAGGCCTGCTGGGCGCGTTACCTCGCGCCCGCCAAAATCGCGGTTAAACCACCACGGAGTTTCCTCTGGAAGTTTCGGCAAACCCCAGTTTCCGAATTCAGAAACTAGGATCGGCTCATTACAGCTACGTTCGGCGTCGCCGTACGGGCTATAGGTCCAGGCCGGGCGCGTTGCCATTTCTGAAATGAACTTTTCCCATTTTTCAGCCTGGTCAGGCATGGAATAGTAATTATGAAAATCCTCGAGGTCGCTCTTAATGTGGAAGTTGCCTTCACACGCGCTGTTATCAATTACCAGTCGCCCCAAAGGTCGCACGCATTCCTTGATCCAGTTGAAAGTATTTTTGAGCCAGGTGCGCTGCGTAACATCTTTCAAATCGATGCCCCATGACTCATTCATCACGGTTTGAATCACAATGCAGGGATGGTTCCAGTCGCGCGCCAGCATCTCTTCGAACATAAGTCGGCCGCGCTCCGCTGCCTTGAGCGAGAAGTGATCGGATGGATACCAACAGTCGCTCCACGACGGCATTTCACTCCAGAGCAGCATGCCAAGCTCGTCGGCGATGGTGAGATAAACCGGGTGACAGACTTTCAGATGGCAGCGCAGAACGTTAATGCCAATTGCCTTGGCCTTTAGCATCATGTCTCGAACGTATTCTTCTGATGCCGGCGTATGAATGGTTTCAGGATAGAAATCCTGGTCGAGCGCTCCAATGAGATAAAATGGTTTGTCATTGAGGAATAGCCGGCCTTCCTTGGCTTCAAACTTCCTGAAGCCAAAACGCACGCGCTTGCGATAGGCGACCGCGCCCTGCAATGAAACTTCCAGCGTATAGAGGTTCGGCTCGTTTGGACCCCAGAGACGCACGTTCTTTATCGTGCCGCGGAACGACTGTTCTGAAGCAATCACGGATGGAATGCTGTCTTCAAACACCAGCCGGTGACTGCTGTCATACACGCTGAATTGAATCGAGGTTTGTTCACAAAGAGCGGAATCGGCCAGCCCTTGTCCTGCGAACTGAACGTCAACCCCAAAATCCCCGCTCACGTTGGGAGTGACATGGATTTGCTGGATGTAAATCGCCGGGCAAAACTCCACACGTACGCCTTGCCAGATGCCACCGTTCTGCAGGTACCAGTTCTGCTTACCGTGAGGAATTTCGTTATACATCATCTCCGGGCAAAGCGCCTGATTGAGCTGCTCATCCATCGGTGGATCGATTACCCGCACCGCCAAATCGTTCATTCCCGATTTGACCGTGTGCGTGATGTCGAGTGCAAACGGAGTGTAACCGCCTTCATGCGTCCCGACTGAGATGCCGTTGACGAATACTTCCGCAAAATAATCGACAGCGCCAAATTTGAGAACAACCTGGCGTACGTCGCTGTATTGTGGCGACTGGAAACGGGTGCGGTACCAGGCCACTCCCATGTAGTCACGCAAATCTTCATAGAGAACGGCCCAGGGCACGCCGACACGAGCACGCCGCCAGCCTGAAGCTGTTTCAATATCGTTGATCTTTAGAGTGCCAGTGGGATCGGTGAGCAGGCTCCAGCCATTGATCAAGTCAAGACGAGGAGCATCATCGCTGTGGAAATGAGGTAAGACGGAATCCATAAGACCTTATTCTATTTTGATGGAAGTGGAAGCCATGGGGTGCATGAAATCGCCTTAGCTTGTGAAACATATTTCCTTAGTTCGTTGGGAGCAGTGGGACATCCTCAGTATGCTCACAAAACTCCAACCCTATTTCGGAGCAAAATAATGAAAGTAGATGCCGAGATCGCATTAAAGCAGATCACGCTTGAGAACCAGCATGTCCGGCTGCAAATGCTTCCCGAGGTCGGCAGCAAAATAACGTCGCTGGTTTATGTGCCCGACAATCGTGAGTTCCTCTTTCAGCCGCCGGATCCACAGCAGCCGTACAGAATTCCGGGTTACGGAGCTCAGTTTAAGGATTTCGATAACAGCGGCTTCGACGAATGCCTGCCCACCGTAGGTGCATGCCGTTATCCCAGCAAAGCCTTCAGCGCCGACTTACCTGATCATGGTGAAGTATGGTCAATCCCGTGGGAATGGCAGGCATCCGAGAGTTCGGCAAAACTCCAGTGCCGGTGCCGGCAACTCCCGCTCATCTTCTACAAAGAAATCCGGCTAAAGCAAGAGAGCGTGCTGATCAGCTACAAAGTAGAAAACACCTCTGCGGAAAAGATCGATTATCTCTGGTCATCGCATCCATTGCTGGCGCTCTATCCGGGCGACCGGGTAATGGTCCCGCCTGAAGTGACGGAGGTCTTTATTGATCAGTCCCACACCGGGCGGCTGGGCGGCTTCGGTGACCGCACTTCCTGGCCTCGAACAGTTGACCGCAACGGCAAGGCGGCTGATTTGAGTTTGATTTTGCCGCCTGAAGCCAATGCGGCTGAAAAATATTTCACGCCCAGGCTTTCGCACGGATGGTGCGCCCTCTACTCGCCTTCCACCAATCACTCCATCACCTTTCGTTTTGATCCAAAGGTAATCCCGTATGTCGGCATGTGGATCAACCAGGGCGGCTGGCCCACCAACTCTGCTTTCAAGCACTATACTGTGGCGCTTGAGCCGTGCAGCGGCGCCCCTGACTCGCTGGAAAAAGCTGTCGCTTTCAACCAAGCCAGTGTTCTTGCCGGACACGAAAGCAGAAATTGGGAACTAGAAATTCACCTTCGCGCCGGATGTCCGCAGCTATGACGACAATGGCCCATCCCGTGCTCCACCCGCTCATCAATGATTTTTTGCAGCGATTCGGCGAATCGCCGCAAGTGTTTCGCGCGCCGGGGCGGGTGAATTTAATCGGAGAGCATACCGACTACAACAATGGATTCGTCATGCCGGCGGCGCTCGAGTTTAGTACCTGGGTAGCAGCCAGTCCGCGTACTGACGGTAAGTTTGTTGTTGCTTCACGAGAGTTTCACGACCAATTTGAATTCTCCTTGACTGAACCCTCTTCGCGTCAACGCCGATGGACAGATTACGTTCAGGGTATTGCCGTCACGTTAAAGGCCGCAGGTTTAAAGTTTCCCGGAGCGAATCTGCTTATCAGCAGCGATGTCCCGATAGGAGCAGGCCTAAGCTCATCTGCTGCACTGGAAGTGGCTACCGGTTTTGCCTTGCTGCAGCTGGCCGGAACAACGCCAGACCTTGTTCAGCTAGCAGAGCTTTGCCAGCGGGCAGAGAACGAGTTCGTTGGAACGCGGTGCGGCATCATGGACCAGTTCATCTCTTGTCTGGCGGAGCAGGGGCACTGCCTGATGATCGATTGCCGTTCCCTCAATTATTCAAAGCTGCCGATTCCGGAACGGTGCTCGCTTGTGATCTGTAACACCATGGTGCGCCATGAACTTGCAAGCGGCGAATACAACCTCCGGCGTGAACAATGTGAGGAAGGTCTGGAAATCCTACGCCGGTTCGTGCCCCAGGCACGTTCACTTCGTGACATTAATTTACAGCAGCTTGAACAGCATGCGACTGAGCTGCCGGACGTACTCTATCGCCGATGCCGCCACGTCGTTACTGAGATTCAGCGGGTCATCGATGCTGCAACAGCCCTAAAGCAGGGCGACCTTCAACACTTCGGGGAACTGATGCGGCAATCCCATGTTAGTTTGCGGGATGACTACGAGGTGAGCTGCCCTGAGCTGGATCTGATGGTTGAACTTGCCTCTCCGCTGGCGGGTGTCTACGGTTGCCGAATGACCGGCGGAGGGTTCGGCGGCTGCACCATTAACCTGATAAAGAGAGAAGCTGCAGAGGAGGTCAGCCGGTCATTAGCAGCTGATTATGAGAGAAGAACCGGGATTTGCCCTGAAATTTATATCTCAGCTGCTGGCGCTGGCGTAGGTCCGGCTCTTTGACGCTTCTTGGCACCTGTTCCATGCTTCCGAAACGCCATCTTAATCTTTAGCAATTCAATTACTTAGCAATTCAAATGGGTTTCTGCTTGCGAATACTTGTAACTGGTGGTGCAGGATACATCGGCAGCGTTGTCGCCCAGGCGCTTCTACGCGAGCGCCATTCCGTGCTGGTTTATGACAACCTTACTCACGGCTATGAGGCCGCGGTTCCCCGTGAAGCCGAGTTCATTCAGGGCGACGTAGCCGATCGTGAAAAACTGGATTATGTTCTGAGTAGATCGACCTTTGACGCGGTCATGCACTTTGCCGCCTCAATCGAGGCTGGCGAGTCAATGGTGGTTCCTGAGCGTTACTTTCGCAACAATTCAGCAACAACTCTCACTCTTCTTGAAGTCTTGCTGGCCCACAAGGTGAAGCGGCTTGTCTTTTCCTCGACGGCAGCTCTGTATGGCAATCCAGAACGCGTGCCTATTTCAGAAGAAGAGCCTCTTCGACCTACGAACGCCTATGGCGAATCAAAACTCCTGGTCGAGCAGATGCTTACGTGGCTCAACCGTATTCATGGCCTGCGGTATTGCAGCTTGAGATACTTCAATGCGGCGGGAGCCTCCGGAGAGATCGGCGAGGCACACCAACCAGAGTCACACCTGATTCCGCTTGTGCTGCAGGTTGCAGCCGGCCAAAGAAAGGCAATCAACATCTT
>DATBVH010000303.1:0-5222 GCA_036515395.1 Candidatus Angelobacter sp. | reverse complement strand
CACAAGGATCGGAAGACATCTTCTTCAACCTGTTTATTCCGTCAGGGCCACGCCCCACCAATGGCTGGCCGGTAGCGATCTTTGGCCATGGATTCACTGACAGCAAGCAGGGTGCGCCATTTGCCGTTGCTTCTGTCCTTGCCCACAACGGTATCGCCAGCATAGCAATCAATGTTGTGGGCCATGGCTTTGGCCCCAACAGCACATTGACCGTCAAGCAGGGAACCACCTCAACTACGTTCCTTGAGGGCGGCCGCGGCGTTGATCAGGACGGAAATGGCCAGATCACCAGCGCAGAAGGATCTTCAACGTTTGTGCTGAGTCCGCAGGGCACCATCGGGTCGCGGGATGCGCTGCAGCAGACCGTTGCGAACCTGATGGAACTGGTACGCGCCATTCAGGGCGGAATCGATGCCGACGGCGATGGACTCCCAGACCTGGATGCCAACCGTATTTACTACTCCGGCCAGTCTTTTGGCGGGATTTACGGCACCATCTTCATGGGCATCGAACCAGGCATCCGTGCTGGTGTGCCAAACGTCCCCGGTGGCCCAATTATCGATATCGTTCGCTTGAGTCCGTCATTCCAGCTTTTGCTGACGCAAGCCCTTTCTGTCCGGACACCGGTTTTGCTCAACGCCGGCCCGCCGCTCTTCTTCAATGACAACAGCCCGCTGCGCAACCTGCCTCCGGTGGTCAATAACGTCCCGGGAGCGATTGCGATTCAAACTGTGGAAGACACCAGTAGATGGCTAGGACAGGCCGGTGATCCTGTGGCATGGGCGCCATTCATCCGCAAGAACCCCTTGCCTGGCGATCTGGCGAAATCCGTCATTGTGCAGTTTGCTCGTGGTGATATGACTGTGCCCAATCCGACAGCAACTGCGCTGATTCGTTCCGGAGACCTGAAAGACCGCGCAACGTTCTATCGCAATGACATCGCTTTCCCGTTGGGATTGGGACTGCACAATCCGCATACGTTCCTGACCTCATTGCCAAAGCCGATTGCGATTGAGCCGCAAATCCAGATTGGAGTGTTCTTCGCCACCGACGGCGCACTCACGATCGATCCAGACAGCGTTGGGCTTCTCCCCGCGATTGTCCCGCCGCTGTTTGAAACGCCTATCGCTGGGCCGCTACCGGAGGACCTGGGATTCTTGCCGTAGGAGAAATTGGCAAATAGCAACTGGCAATTAGCCAGAGCGGATCTACAGAAAAGGCCGCGGATTTCTGAAAGACATGAATCACTTTAAAGTTTTCGATTCGTGTCATTCGTGAAATTCGCGGCTTGTTTTTTGACTTATTTTGATCGGAGATAAGTCTCTGTAAACGCTGTGGCAACAAGATTTGGCAAGTTGCCAATTGCTAGCTGCTAATTGCTCTGCCTCACCAGCCCATCCGCTCGCGCAGACTTGTGATGTGCGCCACATGATGGTTTCCGTGCCAGCTATAGAGGCCCAGCAGCCAATTAAGATCGTGAGGCCCAGAGTCGGGATGAGTGAATCTACGCTGGAAGTCTTCTGGTTTGAGCGACTTCAGCAGCACTGTCCAGCGGGCGTGCAGGGATTCAAGCAAGGTAAGTGACACATCCACAGGGGTTAACTCAGAGTCTTTGAGCGCCGCCCAGGCGGTTTCGTTGTATGGCTTGATGGTGGGCGCATCTTCTGTCATCGCCCACTTGAAGCGGACATAGGCGTTCAGGTGGCTGTCAGGCAGGTGATGAACGACCTGTTGGACAGTCCAGCCACCGTCCCGATAAGGGGTTCGAAGCTGGTCGATAGTCAGTCCGGCTATGGCTTTGCGTAAACCGGCGGGTGTGCCGGAAATCTGCTCAATGTGGCGTTGGCGCGTGTCCGGCGTGGGATTTGGGTCAGGGGCAAAGCGGCCAATGGGATAGCGGGGATCGGTCATAAAGGGCACCTCTCAGTTCCGGGGGTAACTGTGGATAAACTTTCCTGTAAATGCTTAGATATCAGTAAATTATAAGAAATAATGGACTTAATATTGTTACACTTTCGTAAAAAACTCTTGACGTTTGGGCCATCCGCGTTTACCGTAGAACGTCTTACGGATGGGTTTCACTCCCGGCTTTGTTCCGAAAATCGCCACTTCAAACAAAGTCTGGAAATTAAGCAACTTAGACACCCAGATTTGCGTCTAATAATCGCACAAGGGTCTCTGGTATTCCCATAACAACAGATGTAGTTTGCCGGTGGAAACAGGCAAGAAAGTTTGTGTGTTCCGTTAAGACCCAGAAAAATTGAATTCATTTCGTAAGTGAACGAATCAATTTTCATATATTACCGAACTTATTCTAAGGAGAAATAACAGTCATGCGCTCTGACTTAATTTATGACGCACTCGACACGGTGCGTAACCGCTATCTTCTGTGTCAATTGATTTCCAAGGCAACGCGGAAGTTTCACAAGCCCAACACCCGTGTGCAAGAGACGATGAATGACGTGCTGGTGCGCGTGGGCCAGGCGCCGGAGCCGGATGCCGTGATTGAGTTGAAACCGGAACCGGTTGCGCAACCACAGCGTCGCGCTGCATAATTAGACATTCCTGAAAAATCCCGTCAGGCAAGGCTGCCTGGCGGGCTCTCAGGTATCCTGAGGGTGTATTTCTCGCCTCTGATTCACAGCAATCCTTCCTCAAGCATAAAAACTCCCGTAGGTGACGAATGACAATCGCAGAACTTAAAGAAAAAAATATTACTGAGCTTACCAAGATCGCGCGCACTCTTGACCTCCCTGGCGCCAGCGGTCTCCGCAAACAGGATCTCATCTTCAAAATCCTGCAGGCTCAGAGTGAAAAAGAAGGCCACATCTTTGCTGAAGGTGTGTTGGAAATCCTGCCTGATGGCTATGGCTTTCTTCGCTCCCCTGATTACAACTACCTTCCCGGCCCGGACGATATTTATGTTTCGCCCTCGCAGATCCGCAAATTCGATTTAAAGACCGGCGATACCATCAGCGGCCAGGTACGGCCTCCGCATGAAGGCGAGAAGTATTTCGCGCTGGTAAAGATTGAAGCGGTCAATTTTGAATCGCCGGAAGAAGCGCGCAATAAGATCCTGTTTGACAACCTCACGCCGCTGTATCCGCAGGAGCGCCTGAAGCTGGAAACGGTAAAAGAAAACGTTAGCGCGCGCGTCATGGACCTGTTGACGCCGTTGGGCAAGGGCCAGCGCGGCCTGATCGTCGCGCCGCCCCGCACCGGCAAAACCATGCTGTTGCAGAACATCGCGAATTCCATTACGACCAACCATCCGGAAGTTGTGCTGATCGTGCTGCTGATCGACGAGCGTCCGGAAGAAGTTACGGACATGCAGCGTTCGGTCAAAGGCGAAGTTATTTCTTCCACCTTCGACGAACCTGCCGCCCGCCACGTGCAAGTAGCTGAGATGGTGATTGAAAAAGCCAAGCGCCTGGTGGAACACAAGCGCGATGTGGTAATCCTGCTGGATTCAATTACCCGTCTGGCCCGCGCCTACAACACGATTGTTCCGCCTTCGGGCAAAGTGCTCTCCGGCGGCGTGGACTCCAATGCCTTGCAGCGGCCAAAGCGTTTCTTTGGCGCGGCCCGCAACATTGAAGAAGGCGGATCGCTCACCATCGTTGCCACGGCGCTAGTTGAAACCGGCTCGCGCATGGATGACGTGATCTTTGAAGAGTTCAAAGGTACCGGTAACTGCGAAATCATTCTTGACCGCAAGCTGGTGGATAAACGCGTCTTCCCGGCGATCGACATTCAGCGTTCCGGAACCCGTAAGGAAGAGCTGCTCATTCCCAAGGAAGACCTGGCGAGAATCTGGGTGCTGCGCAAAGTGCTGAACCCGCTCTCACCCGTGGAAGCCATGGAGTTGCTGATCGATAAGTTGGGCAAGACTCCTTCGAACGGGCAATTCTTGTCAAACATGAGTTCGATATAAGAGCAATTGGCAAATAGCAACCGGCAATTAGCCAAAACCAGATCAGCCGCAGATTTTCGCTGATGAGCGCAGATAAAACAGCGGCGAATTTTCGCCAATGAACACGAATCAGGAAACAAAAATGGTTCGCGTACTTCGCGTTGATTCGCGGCTACTCTTTTCCGGAACCCGTCTGATCAGCGTTCATTTGCGAAAACCTGCGGCTGATTTTCTTTGGCTAATTGCTAATTGCCAGTTGCTATTTGCTGGTTCCTAGCAATGCACAATCTTCTCTGACTCAATGCCTTTAGTAGCATTGCGCGAATCCACCACCAGCTTGGATTCCTGAACAATCTTTTTATAGTCATAGTCGCTGTGGTCAGTCACAATCAGGACGCAATCATATTGGCCTAGTTTCTCCAGGGGAGTGCATGTCATCTGCAGGTTGTATTTGCGTCCGCGGCCGACCTTGGGGAAATAAGGATCGTTGTAGGCCACGTCGGCGCCGCGGCGCTGCAGTTCTTCAATAATGGTGAGCGCCGGCGATTCGCGAAGGTCGTCGATATCGCGCTTGTAAGCCACGCCCAGCACCAGGACTTTAGATCCGTTCAGGGACTTCTTGTGGCGGTTAAGGGCCGCAGTTACGGCGTCAACCACGTTATAAGGCATTGCCGAGTTGATCTCGCCCGCGAGCTCGATAAAGCGTGTGTGAAAATCAAACTCCTTGGCCTTCCAGGAAAGATAAAAGGGATCCACGGGGATGCAGTGTCCACCCAGTCCAGGACCGGGATAAAACGGCTGGAAGCCAAACGGCTTTGTGGAAGCAGCGCGGATCACTTCCCAGATATCGATGTCCATGCGCAGGCAGAGCATCTTGAGTTCGTTGACCAGCGCAATGTTCACGCAGCGATAGATATTTTCCAGCAGCTTGGTCATCTCCGCCACAGCCGGACTGGAAACCGGAACCACATGGTTGAAGATGGAGTTGTAAACCGCGCCGGCAACTTCTGAAGCTGCCGGATTTACGCCACCAATGACCTTGGGGATGTCTTTCCGGGCAACTGTGTCATTGCCGGGATCTTCACGCTCAGGAGAAAACGCCACCAAAAAAGTCGTCTTTGAGTCGTCCTGTTCAGGACGGGCGGCTTTGAGCTTGGCTTTATTCCCAGCTTCCAGCACCGGGATCAGCACTTCCTCGGTGGTCCCCGGATAGGTGGTGCTCTCCAGGACGATTAACTGGCCTGCGTGCACGTGCGGCGCTATGGCTTTAGCGGTCTCGCGAATATAGCTCAGGTCTGGCTCGTGGTAC
>DATBVH010000302.1:0-3238 GCA_036515395.1 Candidatus Angelobacter sp. | reverse complement strand
CTTGTCGCCCCCGCGCCACAGCAGAGTCTGCGCTGTTTCCCTGCCCAGTTTCACGCCATCAGTCCCTTCGGCCTGTACGCGTAGAATCTCGCTTCCGTCCGGGCGGCCAACCATCGCACGAAGAAATAGACGGCCAGCCCGCTTCTCAGCATACGCTCCTATGGGCACCTGGCAACCCCCACCCATCGATCCCAGCAGCGCGCGCTCGCAATCAATGGCGGCATGCGTGTCGGAGTCATTCAGAAACGACAGAAGCGTTTTGGTCTGCTGATCGCCGCGGCGAATCTCAATCGCCAGCGCGCCTTGCCCCACGGCCGGGCACATCACGTCGGCTGAAATACGTGAGCGCACATGCTGATCTAAACCTAGCCTGTGTACGCCAGCAGCGGCCAAAATGATCGCGTCGTACTCGCCGGATCCAAGCTTCCTAAGCCTGGTGTCCACATTGCCGCGCAGCGGAAAGATCTCCAGATCAGGGCGCACAGCCTTCAACTGGCACTGCCGGCGCAAACTGCTGGTGCCGACCTTCGCGCCGCGTGGCAATTCTTCCAGACTGGAAAACTTCACTGAAATAAAGGCGTCGCGCGGGTCTTCGCGTTTCATGATCGCTGCAAGTTCGAACTCGGGAGCCAATTCGGTAGGTACATCTTTCAGGCTGTGCACGGCCAGATCGACGCGATGGTCATGCAGCGCTTCTTCAATTTCCTTGGTAAACATCCCCTTGGTGCCGACCTTGGCCAACGCAACGCTGGTGATCTTGTCACCAGTGGTCTTAATGACCTCGATTTCAACCGCGTGGCCTTGTTTCCGCAGCAGTGCGGCCACGTGGTTGGCCTGCCACAACGCCAGCTGCGATCCTCGCGAGCCTATTCGGAGTTTGGCCATTTACTCTTTCGGTTTTCCGGTATTCAAATTGAACAGCCGCCTGATCATCTCATGGATAGTAGCAGCCTCAGGATGGTCGGTGGATGATTTGAGCGTGGTAATGGGCGTATGCAGCAGTTTGTTGATAATGCCGCGCGTCATCGCGTCGATGGCGGCTTCCTGCTCCGGAGTGATCGTTCCCAGCTTGCCTCGGATGCGGTCAATCTCTGCTTGGCGGATGGTCTCGCAATATTCCTGAAGCGAAAGAATCGTCGGCACTACGGCCAGCGATTTCATGCGCGATGCGAAGCGGTCAACCTCAAGCTCAATGATTTTTTCCGCACGCTCGGCTTCTTTCTTTCGTTCACTCGCGTTATCCGTCGCTACGGACTGCAAATCGTCCACGTCATAGACAAACATTCCGTCCACTTTGTTCATGTCCGGATGCACGTTACGGGGCACGGCAATATCGATAAAAAACATTGGCCGGCTGCGACGGCCTTTGCGCAGACGTTCGCCGTGTTCGCGGCGGAACAGCGGCTCAGTAGCGCCAGTCGAAGTCAGGATAATGTCGGCATTGTCCGCCGATTCATGCAACTGCTCAAACGGCACGGCATGGCCGCCAAATTCTTCTGCCAGTTCGACAGCCCGCTCAAGCGTGCGGTTGCTCACAATAATATTTTTTGCGCCGTGTGCGATCAGGTGCCGGGCTGCCAGTTCCGCCATCTTGCCGGCGCCCACCAGATAGACGGTCTTGTCTTCCAGCGATCCAAAAATCTTTTCTGCCAGCTGCACAGCCACGGACGCAATGGAAACGCTGGAGCTGCCGATGGAGGTCTCCGAGCGCACACGCTTAGCTACGGCGAAGGCGCGAGACAGCAGAGCTTCCAGTCCGGAATGGATTGCCCCCAACCCGCGCGCCAAAGCGTACGCTTCCTTTACCTGCCCTAAAATTTGCGGCTCGCCCACAACCATGGAATCGAGGCTGGAAGCAACGCGGAACACGTGGCGTACGGCTTCGCGCTGCTCAAATTCGTAGATATGCGAATTGAGCGCCGTTGGGCTCACCCCAAAATAGCTGCCCAGAAATCCACGAAGGTCGGCTCCCTGCTTGGTGCTGGTAACCACCTCAACGCGGTTGCATGTGGAAAGCACCATGCCTTCATCCACACCGGGCTGCTGCACCAGGCTGCGGACGGCGTCCGGCAGTTGCGCTTCAGGCACAGCTAGCCGCTCACGCACCTCAAGCGGTGCGCTGTTGTGGTTCACGCCGATAACGTGAAAGTTCATGGAGCAATAAACCTGTGTGTCTGGCTAAAGTTATTGGCGGCCCAGGCCAGCACGGCTGCGCCAAACGCAAATGTTGCTAAATATGCCGCGCGGCGTCCTCGCCATCCGGCGTTCCATCGCGTATAGAGCAGGACCATGTAGATGACCCACATCAGGCCAGACAGCAAAATTTTGGGATCGGCAAAATATCTGCTGCCAAAACGCGCTTCGGCCAGAATCGATCCAGCGATTAAGCCCAGCGTCATGAATGGAAAGCCCCAGATCAGGCACTTAAAGCCGATTTCATCGATCACAGCCAGCGCGGGCAGACGCGACCAGAATCCATGCATACCCGCCTTAGTTTTCAGATTTCGCTCCTGGATCAGGTACAGAATGCTGGCAACAAAGCTGAAGAAGAGCGCCGAATAGCCGATAAGAATCAGGGCAACGTGGATGTAAATCCATTGCGTGCTAACGAACAGTGGAGCGGAAGGCTCCGTTGGTTCGGCATAAGAAGACGCTGAAAAGGTAAGCCAGAATACCAGCGGAAACACAGCCAGTCCCGGCGATGTGGCACGGAATCGCGCATAAACGGTAAAGAAAAATACCATCAGGACGAACGCCAGCAGTGATTCAAGCCCATGCATGGAGGTGGGCGCCCATGTCCCACTGAACATGGCATTTTCAACAATGGAGACAAAATGGAACACCATGCCCAGCCCCACGGCCGGCAGGGTGATTCGGGTCAGGACTTTCCTTCCGCCCCAGAATGACGCCAGGGCGTAAAGCAGGCCCACCCCGTACAGACTCAGGGCCACGCGTAACCAGAACAACGGAAGCATAAGTTATTGCAAATTATAGCCGCGAGTGCGTTGTAGACGTGTGATAAAACGCACAAAGGTATTCGCAGCGCAAACGCTGCTGGAGCCAAGAAGCAGCGGAAAATAGGGGTTCTACCCTATGGGTTGAGGGAGTTCGTGGGTGGCATCTGGTTGAGTCATCATTGCAAGGGGTCTCCATACAGATCCAGCCGGGCTGCCAAGCTTAATATTCGAGCCGTGAATTATTGTTAATTCCAATGGTGAATACCGTTCCGGGTCTAAAG
>DATBVH010000301.1:0-2221 GCA_036515395.1 Candidatus Angelobacter sp. | reverse complement strand
GTGGTGAGATTTTCAGCAGCCGCCGGCCGGGCAGGGATGCACACTGCGTCCCAGGCTTGCCGCAGCCGGGACCAGCTTGCGGGAATCGTTGCAGACCAGCTTCTTTACTGTAGCGCGGCCATGCACAAACTCCGCCCACTTGAGGTCGTGTTTGACGAAATCATCAAAAGCTGTCGCTGCAATTTCAATGTGTGTGCCGTCTGCGAACCTGATCGTCATTCCCGCCTCCCGAGGGTTATAAATATTTTGCATCTGCTAAATAGATGATCAGAAATGAATGTAAGGTGCAGAAATTCGCGAAGATCGGCAAAAAACTTTCTGTTTGCGCGAAAAAATTTATTTTGTGAAAAATAATTACGCTGCTAGGTGAGCGCAACCACTTCACTGCGCTCTTCCTGCATGCGCGCCAGCAGCCGCTCAACATATTTGGTGTCGATGTTGCCCGCGCGAAATTCGGCATCGGCAAGAATGCGGCGATGTAGTGGAATCGTCGTGTGAATGCCCTCGACGATAAACATTTCCAGCGCGCGCTGCATGCGCATGATGGCTTCAGGGCGGTCCTTGCCAAACGTGATCAGCTTGGCAATAAGCGAGTCGTAATAAGGCGGAATCACGCCTTCGGCGTAAGCGGCGGTGTCCACCCGCACGCCCAGTCCGCCGGGAATGTGGAACGTTTTGATCTTGCCTGCGGATGGCGTGAATTTTTCCGGATGCTCTGCGTTGATGCGGCATTCAATGGCGTGTCCGCGCTGGCCTTTGCGGTCGACCTTGGGAATGATGTCAGTAATTTTTGCGCCTGTGGCCAGCAGGATCTGCGATTTCACCAGATCAAGGCTCGTCACCATTTCCGTGACCGGATGCTCCACCTGAATTCGCGTGTTCATCTCGATAAAATGGAGGCTGCCATCCTCGTCCATCAGAAACTCGACTGTACCGGCGTTGACGTAGCCAATTTCAGAGAGAGACTGTTCCAATCCCTTGCCAATTTCCGCTCGCATCTCCGGCGTTACGCGTGTGGATGGCGATTCTTCCAGCAGCTTCTGGTGCCGCCTCTGGATGCTGCATTCGCGCTCACCCAGGCTGATCACGCGCCCATGCGAGTCGCCCAGCACCTGGAACTCAATGTGGCGCGGCTGCTCGATAAACTTTTCCATGTAGAGATTGCCATTGCCAAAAGCAGCAGCGGCTTCAGACTGCGCGGAGTTGAACGAGCCTTCCAGCTCAGCTTCATTGCGGATAACGCGCATGCCGCGTCCGCCGCCGCCGGCGGAAGCCTTCACGATCACCGGATAGCCGATCTGTGTCGCCCACTCGCGCGCTTCTTCGGCGGAGGCAATCACGCCGTCCGAGCCAGGCAGGATCGGCACTTTGGCTTTCTTCATCGCCTGGCGCGCTTTTTCTTTTTCGCCCATCAGGCGGATCACTTCAGGCGGCGGCCCAATGAATTTGATATGCGAGCTTTCGCAGACTTCAGCAAAGTTGGCGTTCTCGCTCAGCAGACCGTAGCCAGGATGGATGGCGTCAACGTTGGTAATTTCAGCCGCGCTGATTACGGCAGGAATATTGAGATAACTTTCAGAAGAACGTGGCGGCCCAATGCAAATGGCTTCATCGGCAAAGCGGACGTGCAGCGAGTTACGGTCAGCATCGCTATAAACAGCAACGGTCTTTACGCCCAGTTCTTTGCAGGCGCAGATCACGCGCAGAGCAATTTCCCCACGATTCGCAATGAGAATTTTTTTGAACATTATTTTCTGTCGCTTTGCTCCTCACCGCTTTAGAGTTACGCCGGTTAGTCGTGAGTCGTTTTGCACCTGATACTTGCGGCTCGGCACGCTAGCCGGCCTCGCCGCTGCCTGATATCGCTCAATCTATGTGCTTCCGCGCCGTACCGCTTCAGAGTTCCGCCGAATCTCCGAATTGGCTTCCGCTGGTACTTTGCGGCTTCTCACGCAGGCTGGCTTGCCACCGAATGTCGCTCTACTTATTCCTTGGCCGTATCGCAAACAAGGGCTGTCCGTATTCAACCGGCTGCCCGTTGCTGACCAGCACCTTCACCACTTCGCCGGAGGCGTCGGCTTCAATTTCATTCATCAGCTTCATGGCTTCAATGATGCAGAGCACCTGGCCTGCGGCAACCTGGTCACCGGGTTTCACAAATGGCAAAGCGCCGGGCCCTGGAGCTTCATAGAAGGTGCCGACGATCGGGGACTTCACCGTG
>DATBVH010000300.1:0-7999 GCA_036515395.1 Candidatus Angelobacter sp. | reverse complement strand
ACTATACGGTTCTAGTCTTGCAAACTCCATAGTTCCCGCCGGGCTTTGGCCCGGCGGTTTTTTTGAGATCAGAGAAAAAGGCGTGACCTCATGGGCCACGCCATAACCAACGGATTTTCCAATTACTCTCCCTTATCTGCGCTAGAACCCCACATGATGGCGCTCCCCCAGGTTCCACTGGAGCCCCACATGATTGCGTCGCTCCATATGGTGGAAAAACCTGAGGCATTCGATGAACCCCACATAATGGCATTGCCCCACAGACCGGATGAACCCCACATAATCGCGGAACCGCTGGCTGAACTAGAACCCCACATGATTGCAGAGCCGCTGGTTGAACTTGAGCCCCACATAATCGCGCTGCCCCCCACAAACTGTGAGTTGCCCCAAACCGCCGGTCCTGACCACGCCTGGCTCGTTCCCCAGACTGCGGAAGAGTCGCCCGTCAGGTAAACATTCCCGCTGGTTGAGTCATAAACCGCGGTCGGCGACATTGCTGTGCCGCTGGAAAGGTCAGTGCTTGCCAGCGCTGCTGCGAGGTCCACGTAGCCTGTCCCGACGGTAAAGATATCGTACTGGCTGGTGTATGTAATTCCGCTTGCCGCGTCAAACACGCTGCTGCTGGTAGGAAAGCTTTTTGAAGCCGTCTTCATCAGCCTGGCTTTCACTTGGTCCGGTGTCATTGCCGGACGGGCCTGCAGAAGGTCCGCCACCATTCCACTCACAACGCCCGTGGCCATGCTCGTTCCACTCAATTGGAAATATGTTTTTGAGGGGCTGGATGATCCGCCATAAACATAAGCACTGTAAGGAATCTGATTACTTGTTTCGGTGTTGTACAGCACAGTGTTACTGGTTTCAGTGGAAACCAGCAGATTGCCGGGCGCAACTACGTCCGGTTTTGCGATGTGGTCCAGCATTGTCGGTCCTTTCGAACTGTAGCTGGCGATCAAGTCATCCGTGCGCTCCGGCGTTTCCATCGGCTTCATGGAGCCTACCGTAAGCACATATGGATCGTTTCCGGGCGAGGTCACTGTTCCGTATCCGCTGGTCGGCAGAAAGCGACCGTTGTTACCTGCCGCTACCACTACCACAATCCCGTTCTTCCAGGCTTTTTCTACAGCCTGACACAGTGGATCCAGTTTATAGCTCTCAAATACGCCGCGTCCCAGAGAAAGATTCATCACTCGAATGTTGTATTGTGACTTTAAGCTCATCGCTTGGTTAATCGCGGCAATCACTGAGCTGTCAGTTGCGCTTCCGTTTGCGTCGAGTACGCGCAGATTGACGATGTTTGTTCCCGGCGCGATGCCTTTGAAGTTCTGTGAGAACAGGGGGCCGGTTGAGCTCAATCCGTTTCCGGCAATCAGGCCGGCAATGTGCGTCCCATGTCCATAGGCATCCGCAGAGCTGGAATCGCCCGGCACAAAACTTTTGTTGTAAACGATGCGTGAGAACGGCAGGAAGCCCGTTGTGGCTAAATCGGGGTGATTGTTCACGCCGCTATCTATCAGCGCCACGCCAATCCCGGCTCCAGTATAGTTTGACTTCCAGGCAGCCGATGCGTTCACCGCCGGCGCTGCATTATCGAAGAATGGAGTGAGCGGCCGGTCTTTGCTGATGTAAACAACGTTGGACTGGTTTGAGAGAGACACAATGCCGTTGTGGTCCAGCGATGCCACCAGTCCGTTCACAATAGGCAACTGCCCCAGAACCGCGCCGCCCAGCTTGAGCACGTCATTCAATACGCAGCCCAGCCCCAGCAAACCGCAACTTAACTGAGTGCCTGGCGCGTACTGGACCACTACCTGCACCTGGCCCGTGGAAGTGGAGTTCTGCAAATCAGGCGAAATCTTGCTGTTGTCCGCGAACAGCGACAGCGGAGCAAGAAAAGCCAGAACAAGAATGAGGGTTCTCTTCATCATGGGGACACCTGCTTGAACTTTAGTAAGTACGTGACTTTGGTTTGCACTTGGCGGTCCAATTTGAAGAATTCTGTAAGTATCTATAAACAAAGAACATTTTGATCCAGCAGGATAAGCGATGTGACGCGGGTTTTGGCGTTGTCACTGCCATGTGACAACAGCGTCACAGGTGCCATCTTTCGCGCATCCTGCAGGAAATGGGAGTTACCAAAGTTCTCTTGTTGACGTCTGTTTTTGGCCTGAAAATGCGACAAACACCGTTGTGCCGTAATCGTTTCCCTCGAGGAAGATGGAGAGAAGATGTCCGCAATTCCGGGTCGGGCTAGACCATTCGTGTTTTTTGTTTGTGCCGCTGGCGCTCTCTGCCTGCTCGCCGGGGTTCTTCCTTGGCACAGCAGCCACACCTTGCTGTTTTTTTCCTATCTCCTGCTCACGATTGTTGCCTCACTTTTGAAATCAGTATTGCCGGGATCTGACGGTACGGTTTCCGTCGTCTTTGTTTTCTTTCTCGTCGGCATTTGCAACATGACGTTGTCTGAAACCATGGTGCTTGCTGCCGTGGCCACTGTGGTTCAGTGTTTCTGGCATGCCAGGAACCGGCTCAGCTTCATCCACTTTGCCTTCAATCTTTCTCAACTGGCGCTGGCGATCACCGCTTCTTACTGGACTTACATACTTCTCTTCAGCCATGTATTTCATTCGAAGGCCCCGCTGCCGCTGCTGGTCGCTGCCATTGTCTTCTTCCTGTTCAACAGCATTCCTGTAGCAACTGTCGTAGCGCTGGCGGAAAATATATCGATTATCGAAAAATGGGATAGAAGTTATTCCTGGACTTTTCCGTATTACCTGATCGGAGCGGCAATCGCCGGGCTCATACAGTTCGTCAACCGCGTTGCCGGCTGGGAGATGTCATTTCTCGTGTTGCCGGCCGTTTACGTCATCTACCGTTCATACTGCATGCACCTTGGCCGTTGGGAAGACGAAAAGCGGCATCTTGAAGATCTGGCTTCCCTGAACATGCGCACGATTGAAACTCTGGCGCTGGCAATCGAGGCCAAAGACCATACAACTGGGGATCATCTCCAGCGCGTTCGGGTTTATGCCATGGAACTGGGCAAAGATCTTGGATTGTCGCCTTCTGAAATGCAGGCCTTGCAGGCTGCATCTGTCCTGCACGATATAGGCAAACTTGCCGTTCCCGAGGCCATCATCTCCAAGCCGGGAAAATTAACGCCGGAAGAATTCGAGAAAATGAAGATTCATCCGATTGTGGGTGCGGAAATTGTTGAGCAGGTCAGGTTCCCATATCCGGTTGCGCCCATTGTGCATTCCCATCATGAAAAATGGGACGGCAGCGGTTATCCTGATGGCATTTCCGGCGAAGCGATTCCCATTGGCGCGCGTATTCTCTCCGCTGTTGATTGCCTTGATGCGCTTGCTTCCGATCGGCAATACCGCCGTGCCTTGCCGCTGGAGGAAGCCATGGCGCACGTGGTCCGCGAGTCCGGAAAGGCGTTTGATCCTCGCGTGGTTGCCGCGTTGCAGGCGCGATACATCGAACTGGAGCATCTGGCCCGCTCGCAAAAGCCTGAAGAACGTCCCAAGCTCTCACTCGACATAAGAGTTGAACGCGGCGCTGCACCCGATGCGGGATTTGCCGCTGCCGCCGCGCCTCCATCTCAATCGCAGCCAGGGCTGAATTTAATCGATGTACTCAGCTGGACCGAACAGCCTCTTAATCTTGAGGAGACGCTCTCCGCCGCTGCTCTCCGCCTTCGCCATCTTGTGCGTTTTGACGCCATGGCGGTCTTTGCTCTCCAGGGTGACATTATTGTTCCGCGTTTTGCGATGGGCGAGAATGTTCGGCACATTTCCTCTCTTCGTATTCGCAATGGAGAGGGATTGGCCGGCTGGGTGGCTGAAACCGGAAATTACATCATCAATGGCAATCCCAAGGTTGAACCGGGCCTTGAAGGATCGCGAAGCTTTGCGCTGTGCTCAGCCTTGGCTGTACCTTTATTGAACGCAGGCCACGTTGTTGGAGTTCTTTCTTTGTATGCTTTGCAACCTGATGCGTTCACCTCTGAAGATCTCAACGTTCTCCAGGCCAGCGCCCATCAACTTGGCGATGTAATCGGGGAAAAACTTAAT
Source organism: Candidatus Angelobacter sp. (assembly GCA_036515395.1). Lineage (GTDB taxonomy): Bacteria > Acidobacteriota > Terriglobia > Terriglobales > Acidobacteriaceae > Angelobacter. The sequence continues at coordinate 3,923 of DATBVH010000300.1, read as the reverse complement.
GCCGAGCAGACTCAACGTGGTTCCCGCACCAGCGAATGGCGGCATCGCAGCCACGCGCGCCGTAATCCAGCGGAAGAAACTCGATCGTCATCTGTTCTCAGTTCAGCAAAGTAATCGGGACACCTTTACGGACATTCGGCCATTGCTCAGCCTTGGCTGCAAAAATTAAGGCGCGACCGAATCGGCCGCGCCTGTTTAGTTAGCGATCAAAGCTAGTCCTGATCGTCGTCTTGGTCCTGATCATTGCCGGTACTGGCGCTTGAAGCCGCGCCCGCTCCCGACTTGATCTGGATTGGCCCGCCTGCGAACAGCGTGCTTGAACCATGCTCCGCCGCCTTCTTATTGAAAGCTGTGACTTCCGTGGTCAGGAACGTGTTCACCTGTGCCAGCTGGGTCTCCAGTTCTTTGCGAACCTCAGCCGCTTCCTCCACCAGCAACGGGCTCGGCGCTTCGCCGGGACCACCCATCACTCCGCGCATTACTCCTTGCAAGCGGTTCTGGAAGCGTTGCAAATAATGGATATCATCCTGGCTACCGGGTTGAATGTCATTGTTGTAGAGCGGTTCCTGGATTGATGCGATTTTCTTGTCCAGCGCCTTTGCTTCATCCAATACCGGTTTGTAGGCAGCGTTGGTTACACCGCCGTTCGAGCCGTCCTGTCCTTCATCGGACGCCAGCAGCTCTTGCAGGCTGGTGATCTGCTTGTGCAGCCCGTTGAGCCGGTTCAGAGCTTCATGCAGGGCTGAGACCTCGTCGCGCAGTTCCAGTCCCAGCTTTAACTGCGCGCGCATGCCTTCTGGATCAAACTTGAAACGCGGATCGGTTTGGACATCGACTGTCTGCGTTTCAGTTTTGCCGTTTACCGTTACTGCAACTTTGTATGTGCCTGGCAGCGCATTTGGCCCGATGCTGGGATCAAAGAAAAAGTCCTGGTCGTCCAGCCCTTCCGGCGGAGGCAGGAAGTTCAGCTTCTTTGGCCCGTCATAACGCAGGTTCCACGCCACACGATTCAGGCCGTATTTCGTTGGGCCGTACATCGTACGGACAAGCTGTCCGCTGCTGTCTGTTACCGTGATTTTTACCGCTGTCTCACCGTTGGGTCTGCGCCGTTGTGGCCCACCGGTATTTTCTTTTATTTCATTCGGAAGCCAGTAGGTGATCACCGCGCCGCTCATTGGATTAGGAGCCACATATCCGCCGCTGGCAAAGCCGTGTTTGCTCCAGTTGTGCCAATTCACGGCCGGAGACAAGGGGAACAGATGGAAGTCGCTGCGCGCTACTTCAGCGCCGCTTTCTTCCAGTGGGGTGATGTCATCCATTACGAACAGGCCGCGTCCGTGCGTAGCCACCACCAGATCATGTGACTTCTTGATGAACTTAATGTCATAGATCGACGCTGTGGGGAAGTTGCTCTTGATCTGCGTCCAGTGCGCGCCATCATCAGTCGAATAGAACAGGCTCGTATCGGTTCCCAGTACCAGGAAGCCCTTTTTGTTTGGATCTTCGCGGATCACGCGCGCGGGATCGTCCTGCGGCAGACCGGCTGCGATTGAAGTCCATGTCTTGCCGCCGTCGTGGGTTTTGTAAACGTATGGCTTGTTATTTTCCACCTCGTGGAAGTCAATTGCAATATAGGCGGTATTTGCATCGCTAGGTGAGGCCTCAACTTGTTGCAGGCGTCCCCACTGCGGCAGGTTCGCGATATTGGCAGTGGCATTGGTCCAGTTCTGTCCGCCATCGCGCGTCACCTGCGCCAGCCCATCGTCTGTGCCCACCCAGATCGTCTTGGGATCGACCGGCGAAATCGACATGGATAGAATCGCGCCTACTGTCTCTGCGCCGCTCAGGTCCAGCCAGATCGGCCCGCCACTGCTTTGCTGCTTGGTCTTGTCGTTGCGCGTGAGGTCCGGACTGATGGGATTCCAGTTTTTCCCGCCGTCGGTGGAGCGGAACAACACGTTTCCGCCCAGATAAACTTCATTCGGGTTTGTCATGGAAACCGCAATCGGTGACGTCCAGTTAAATCGATATTTCAGGTCTGACGGCTTCATCGACTGCACGCCGTGCAGATACGGACGGATAGAGTTTGACATCCCGGTTTCATTGCTTATGCGTTGGATCGATCCGTTCTGCGAGTCCGTATAAATCACGTGCGTGCCCTTGCCGCGTGCGGGGACAACATATTCTCCATCGCCGCCCGTTACCGTGTACCACTCAAAACCGCTGATGCCGCCGCGGCTCAGGCTGTTCGAGGGGCCGCACCAGCCGTTGTTGTCCTGCAAGCCGCCGCAGAGGTTATAAGGAGTCTCGTCGTCGTCGGCCACGGAATAAAACTGCTCGATCGGCAGGTTATCCAGGTAGCGCCATGTTTTTCCTGCATCGCCGCTCACATAAACGCCGCCATCATTGCCGTTGATAATGCGATTGGGATTTTCCGGATCGATCCACAACGCATGATGGTCCACGTGAACACGAGGTGTAGTGTTGCGCGCCGTCTTGCCGCCATCTTCAGAAAGCATGACGTTGAATGACATGAAGTAAACTCTGTTTTCGTCATTCGGCGCAACCATCAGTTCGCTGAAATAAAACCCGCGTGCCGCCAGGTTGTGGTTGTTGCTCACCATCTTCCAGTGGTCGCCCAGATCGTTGGTGTCGTAAAGCGTGCCTTTCTTGTTTTCCACCAGCGCATAAACGTGCCGCGGATTGCTAGGCGCTGCGCCCAGTCCTATACGGCCTGTAGGCTCTGTCGGCAGGCCTTCTGTCAGCTTTTTCCAGGTATTGCCGCCATCGCTCGAGCGGAAAATGCCGCCGCTGGTTCCACCTGATTCAAGCGCCCACGGATAACGCCGCACGCGCCACATCCCGGCAAAAAGCACCATGGGATTGCCAGGATCCATGATCAGAGAACTTGCTCCTGTCTCTTCGTCGACGAACAAAATTTTCTGCCACGTCTTGCCGCCATCCGTGGTGCGGAAAACGCCACGGTCGGCATTCGGTCCCCAGGCATGCCCCAGCACGCCGACAAAAACCGTATTCGGATCGCGCGGATCAATGGCGATGTTCGAGATCTGTCCGGCATCACGCAGGCCCATATGCTTCCATGTGGTTCCGGCGTCAGGAGAGAAGAACACCCCTTTGCCGGTAATCACGTCATTACGGATGTTTTTCTCGCCCGTTCCCACCCAGATCAGGTTGGGATTGGAAGGCGCTATCGCAATGGCCCCGATGGAAGCGGTGGATTCCTTCTCAAAGATCGCTTTCCAGGACAGGCCGCCATCCTGCGTCATGAAAACGCCGCCGCCCGCCGCGCCAACGTAATAAACGTTGGGCTTGCCGGGAATTCCGACGACAGACGTTATGCGCCCGCCGCCAACCGCCGGCCCCAGGTTGCGGAATTTCACGTTCTCCAGCGGGTCTTTGGACTTGTTGTCCTCGAGTTTTGTCGGCGTAGTGGATTTGGCTTCTTTATCGCCATCATCAGATGTTTTCTTGTCCGAATTTGCTACCGGCTTTTGCGGGTTGCCGCTGCCGCTTTTCTTGGTACGGTCGCCCGTCTTGCTCTGGGCTGTGAGTAGCGCCGAAACGCATAGCGCCAGGACCAAAACGAAAATCATCTTACAGAGTGTCTTCATCGGGAATACTCCTGCAGGTAATAGGAAGGCTGACCGCGAATCATATCGCAAACCGAGGGTGGTTGTACAAATTCAACCGCTCTCCAGAGGGAACGGGCTTTGCTGCTCTCCTATTGCTCCGTAATCGTCTTCCACTCCAGCTTGCCTCGTTCCATGATGGCCGGCAGATCTTCTTGCAGAAGGAAACGCTGATCGATGAGCTTTTTCGCTGCCTGCTCGAACTTACTCATGTATTCCTGAGGTGACGCATACCGCTCGGTTATTGATAAACGTGGATCGCCTGACTTCTTG
>DATBVH010000299.1:0-3726 GCA_036515395.1 Candidatus Angelobacter sp. | reverse complement strand
GATCCATGCGAGCGCAGTTTCCGCATGCATGTGGCCGGCCACGCGGGGAACAGAACGATCGTTGAGACGGATCCCATCCGTGATTGCAGCGGCAATCCTGTGCCGGATGGAACCATTGTTACATTCATCCAGACTGATAAGACCGGTAAAAGCACCGTGGATGCGCGTATAAAGAAAGGCACGGCACGCGCCGAACTGCCTGCATCTGACAATGCCACCATCACCGTAGCTGCTGGCGTAGTGCTGGGAAATGAACTGCATGTGGGAGGCAGACAATGAAGCTTGCACGCATACTGATTCTCAGTGCCGGCGTAGCTCTCGCGATTTCTGGCGCAGTACCCTTACTTGAGCGCATTTTCGCCGACACGAAGCCTGCGATGCAGTTGAACGTGAAGAACGCTCAGCCGCGTGAGGTAGAAGACGTAACCCAGAACGCAATTGTGCGCGATTACACGCTGGCGTGGCAGGCCATCAGCACGTCGCTGGCGAATAATACGCTTCAGCCTCTGAATGAAAACTTTGCCGGCTTTGCCCTGGATAAGTTCACGCAGCGGGTGAAAGACCAGAAACAAAACGGCCTGACAACGCGCATCATTGATCATGGCCACAAGGTGGACGCAATTTTTTATTCGCCAGATGGCGCGGCTATCGAGTTGAAAGATACAGCAAGCATTGAGACCCAGGTGCTGGATGGAAGCACGGTGATCCACTCAGGCCAGGCGCAAATCCACTATTACGCCGTGATGACCGGCGCTGAAGACCGCTGGAAAGTGCGCGTGCTGGAGAGCACGGCACAATAAGCGTTATTTTGTCTGTGGCATAATTCATAAATCGCGGTGGTCTTCTCCGGGCGCGACCCAGCGAGCTCTTTAAGATGGCAATAGCCAGACTCCAGGGCGGCCGCGAAACTATCTTCCTGCCCCAGATAAAGTACTCTGGGTGAGCCTACTCTCTGCACAATGCAGTGGTGAACTGAAGGGTGCTCTTCATCGTCTGGAACAATGTCCGCGATGTAACTGCCTAACTGAACCCGCGTTCCGTATCTCTGGCACGCAGCTTCGGAATTGTGGATGGGATCCGGGACTATCTTCATATTGCTGCCGTCCTGTATGGCATAACTAGTCCTTCTGCCGCACAGTCAATACCGGGCACTCAGCTTCAGCGATAACACGGGCAGCAGTGGCCCAGGGCAAATGCGAATTGATTTTCGCCGGCTCGGGATGGCGCGCTCCCAGCACAATCAGGTCAGCGCGCATCTGCTGCGCAACTTCGAGAATGTTGGCTGAAGGCAATCCATACTTGAGCACACAAACTGGTTTCCTCCACAAGCACGTTTCAGGCGGCACCACGGACGTGAGCTGCTGCGTAAGTTCTTTGCCGTTTTTTCCGTTCGACGCAGCCTTGTTTTCATCGGCCACATGCAGGACTGTAAGCTCAGCGCCAAACTCATTGCATAGCTGCGCGGCATGAACCGGCGCGGTTGATCCAGCTTCAAAATGCGTAGCCAGCAGGACTTTCTTGATTTTAATCTCGCGGCTATTGCACGGCTTCACGTCGGGGCCGACCGTAAGCACCGGACAAGAAACGTTACGAAAAACTTCTTCAGCTACGGATCCCAGGACGAGCCGGGGAATTCCATGCCGGCCATGAGACGCCAGCACCAGCAGATCAATTTCATTGCGCTTTACAACATCGCTGACCACTTCCCACACTGCGCCTTGACGCAACGGCGTCTGGCTGGGCAATCCTGTTAGAAGGCCGTGCAGCACATCAGGAATTTTTTTTGAGTTTGCTTCCGGGCCGTTAAACGTGATTGCGAACGCGTCCGGGTCCAGCAGACTGTATGAATCGGGCGAGTTTACGTGGATAGTGTGAACGCGTGATGCATGCCGGCGCGCGATAGCCTGCGCATATTTCACGGCGGTTTCAAAGCCCGGAGAGAAATCAGTAGCCAGAAGAATATTTTTTAGCGATAGCGCAGTGACTGGTTCCAGCGTGTTCATGAGGGGCACCTCACTCATCAAGCTGCCAGTGTAATAAGCCGATGACCATTCGGGATGTGACGGCGGTCACGCCAGATGCAGATGTTTTAGCAGGGGAAAAATAGAGGCGCATAAGTCGCCTAGATCGCGACTAGTAAGAGCCAGCGAATCATGAACTGCAGGCCGAAACCCCAACTCACTTCATAGCAGTTCACTTCCTAAAAATCGGCGGGGCGTCGCTGGCATCAAAGGAATCGGATTCGGTGGTCAAAGCAGGCAAGCTCTGGATGAGGCGCAGGCAGCGGTTCCAGCGCAACAATGCGTCATCATTTCCCTGCGGACGGATTTTTTCGGCTTCCTCAAAACAGCGCATAGCATTCTCAAAGCTCGCCATCAGCGAGTGCGCCGTATGGCCGACTCGCAGTTGCGCCTTGGCGCGACGCTCATGCAGGATGCCCTGGTAATAGGAACGCTCGTAAGGGCTGGAGAGCTTTTCAAAGCAAGTCAGTGCCTCATGGAAGCCGTCTGAGAGAGTGCCCTTGAACTGGTCGGTAATGGCGAGCCCCAATTGCCGCAATGCCATCTGGTTTTCCGGATCAACGGCCAGAATATCGCGGCAGATTGATTCTGCTTCCTCCGCCTGGTTCAGATAGCGATAGTGCTGCACTTTCGCCAGTGCTTCTGCGATGCCGTTCTTTGAGATTGCCTTGAGCTGCCGTTCCATATTCATTACCACCCAATGTTACTGACACTTATTACGGCTTTAATTCTAATCCGCTTTGGGCGCATATTCATCGCTTACGCGATGAACGTCTGCCTAAAGGCCCGCGATCCCTATCCCACCACGCGAAAATCGCGCGCGGCGGGAACCCTTCGCAAAGCGAATCGCTAGACGCTGATACTGGCATTGGGTCAGCATTAATTTGACCCAATGCCGCGTATCTTGCGCACAAGTTTCATGATGGGATCGTAAAACTCATCGACTACCCGCTCTTTGAGCGGAATGATGGCATTGTCCGTGATCTTGATTTCTTCAGGGCAGACCTCAGTGCAGCACTTGGTGATGTTGCAATAGCCAATGCCGAGCTCGTCTTTGAGAAGTTTGGCGCGTGAGACGTTATCCAGCGGATGCATCTCCAATGCAGCCACACGCACAAAGAAACGCGGGCCGCCAAACTCTTCTTTCTTGTGGTGGTCGCGAACAACGTGGCAGACATTCTGGCAGAGGAAGCATTCAATACATTTGCGGAATTCCTGCACCCTGTCCATATCTTCCTGATACATCTTCCAGTCGGTTTTGGGCTTGGGAGAAAACGGCGGAATCTTTTTGTTGACGCGATAATTCCATGAGACATCGGTCACAAGATCTTTGATCACCGGAAAAGACTTCATGGGATAGACCGTAATGGGCTTGTCCGTGGGAAGCGCATCCATGCGAGTCTTGCAGGTGAGGCGAGGCTTGCCATTTACTTCCGCCGAGCAGGAGCCGCACTTGCCGGCTTTGCAATTCCAGCGCACAGCCAGGTCAGGCTCCAGGTGCGCCTGAATGTAATGCAGCGCATCGAGAACAACCATACCTGGAGCGATTGGCACGGTGTATTGCTTTGCTGCGCCGGCTTCCTGATTGCCGCGGAAAACTTCTAAGATCGCGTCTGGCATGTGATAGCTCCTGGCCTTTAGCTCTTGGCTTTAGCCTTTAGCAAATAATCGTTTTGCGTACATTTCAGTACATGAAAATTAATTT
>DATBVH010000298.1:0-5515 GCA_036515395.1 Candidatus Angelobacter sp. | reverse complement strand
GACTGTGTTCGCTTCAATTTGTTTGCGGATGTCTTCAACCGTTGATGTTCCCGGTAGAAAACGATGTGTCAGAGCTCTGTCTTCACGCAGCAAACCAAGCAAGAGATGTTCGGTCTCAATGTGAGTGCTGCCGAACTGGCTGGCTTCATAGCGGGCGAAAAAGATTACGCGCCGTGCCTTCTCTGTATATCTTTCAAACATGGCCGTTCCTCTTGGACTGGCGCTACACATTGTACAAACTTGCCGAAAAGATCGCCTGGGATCGGGAATTCGCTTGCTTCTTCGCTTTTCTCCCTGTCTCCGTGCCGCTGTGGTGGATGTTCTTTTTGGCCGAATTGAGAGACCTGGTTTTGATCAACAGAGCGCTGGCCGCCCCCAATCGGTGGCTCCCATATACAATTCTTCTATCTCATTTGAGGAGCAAAATAACTCATGCAACGCAATGCAAGCGCACACTGGAGCGGCGGACTGAAGGACGGCAAAGGCACGCTCACCTCTCCCAGCGGAGTCCTGAAGAGCACGCCTTATTCTTTCGCCACGCGTTTTGAATCGCAGCCGGGCACCAACCCTGAAGAACTGATTGCCGCGGCCCACGCCGGCTGCTTCAGCATGGCCCTTTCAGCCCAGCTAGGCAACGCGGGAATGACGGCTCAATCGATTGACACCACAGCCACAGTCACGCTGGAAAAGCTGGATTCCGGCTTCGCAGTCACCTCGTCCCATTTGCAGGTGAAGGTGAAGATTCCGGGTGCCGATAAAGCAAAGTTCGAAGAAGCAGCCAAAAATGCGAAGGAAGGATGCCCTATCTCCAAACTGCTCAATGCAAAAATCACCATGGACGCGCAGCTGGAAAATTAACTATCCCCACTGGCGAAGCCTACGCTAACAACCGCGCGGGCTTCGCGTCTAAACTCTCGGTTCCCTCGTCTATCAATCTATCCCCCTGGAGGACTCCCATGCGCAGGAACTTCGCGCTTACCCCCGTGTTCATTGCAGTCTTTTTCGCCGCTACTTTGGGCCATGCGCAGTCCGCTGTACTTGATCTGCCGCGTGACAGCCAGCATGCCAAGGTGATTCAGCGCGTCGGCATCACGGACATCACCATTAATTACCATCGCCCCGTGGTGAAAGGCAGAAAAGTCTGGGGCGGCCTTGTGCCTTACGGACAGGTTTGGCGCGCCGGAGCAAATGAAAACACGACGATCGAATTCACCGATCCCGTGACCGTGGAAGGCAAACCCCTGGCCAAGGGCATTTACGGTCTGCACATGCTGCCAACGGAGAATGAATGGACGATCATCTTTTCCAAGACCGCGACCGCCTGGGGCAGCTTTACCTACAACCAGTCGGAAGATGCTCTCCGCGTGACGGTGAAACCGCAAGCTGCAGAAATGAAAGAAGCCCTGGCTTATGAAGTGGATGATGTCACTCCGAACTCGGCCGTCATTGCGCTACGTTGGGAAAAACTTGCGGTGCCTTTCAAGGTGGAGGTCAATACCAATGAGATCGTCGCCCAAAACTTGCATGGGCAGATGCGTGGGCTGGCGCAATATACCTGGGACGGTTGGGACGACGCCGCTAATTATTTCCTAGCCAACAAATACAATCTGGAAGAGGCGCTGAAATATGAAGACCGTTCGATTGGCGTGGAAGAGCGGTATGACAATCTGATGACGAAAGCGCGCATTCTAGACGCAATGAACAAAAAGGACGATGCTACCGTTGCTCGCAACAAAGCGCTTGGGATTGCCAGCATCACGCAGCTCCACACTTACGGCCGCCAACTGCAATTGGCCGGCAAGCAGGATGAGGCATTTGCGGTCTTCCGCAGCAACATCAAAAAAGACCCCAATCACTGGCTTGTCCGCACAGAAGCCGCGCGGCTCGCTGTGGCCAAGGGGGATTATGACGGCGCAACAAAGGAAATGAAGCTTGCGCTGGCTGCTGCTCCTGATCCGGCAAAGCCTACGGTTGAAGGCTTTATCAAGCGCTTGGAGGCAAAGCAGGACATTAATAAATAAGCAAGGCGGACTGTCCAGGTCGACCTCGAACTGGGGTCGTCCTCGGGCTTTCGGATGCTTGCAAAAAATAAAGCCCCGGCGGCAACGCCGGGGCCGATAATCTGATCTGTTCTTGCCATCAATTCCCCGGCTTCTGCTCCGGTTCTTTTACCTCAACACCTTCAAACGGCTCGCTTCCGGAGATCACAACCGTGACCTTCTTGTTCGAAGACGGAGCGGAATATTTGGCCCAGGTCTTAAGCGTCTTGTTCGGCAGGACCATAATTGAGTGCTGGGCGGCCCGGCCATGAACGGCGGCGACAGGAATACCTTTGCCGTCTTTCATGAGCGGAAGCTTGGTCTTGCCGTCGTCGGCGAGAAGATAGGTGTCCCAGGAGAGCCGGTACGGGTCGCTCCAGCCTTTGGCGTCGGCGGCCAGCTCCTGTTCCTTGGCCGTCGTGTTGCGGTATTCCCATTTAACGGTCACGACATCGGGCGCCGTGCGCGTGACCTCCATCAGGGCCACCTGCACGCCCTCAGCGCTGAAGTCATGCACGGCGATAGGCTTGCCAGCCGGCTCCGCAGCTGCGGGCTCGGCCTTTTTGGTTGGAGTAGAGGACTTCTTCTGCGCGGCGTCGAGTGCAAGGCTGGCGCACAGCAGTAGTGCAATCACAAACAAGTATTTCCTGGCGGGAAGTGGCATAAGGCGCTCCTTTTAAGCAGCAAGCACTCAGCTTTCACTTGGAGTAAAAGCGAAAACGCGCGCGCCGGTGTCGTTGCGGAACGGAAGTGTAGCATGAAAGCAGTAAAAGCGAAATTTAATGCGGTTCCCATCTGCCATGGATGCGATTCTTCCTTCCTCTCCCGGGAGACTGTGATGCGCAGCATATCGCCGATTCGCACCTCACGCGCTGGCTTGGCCGACTGTCCATTGGACTGAATCCTGCCTAGCGCGCAGGCTCGCGCCGCACAGAGCGCGTTTTGAAGAATCGGGCCCACAGCCATCTGTCGATGCGCGTGGAAGGCACGAAGCTATTTTCCACACTGGCGGTTTTGCCAGTGTTTGCGGCGGAGAAGATCAGCGATTCTCTTTCCACCGCTGGGCTTTAGAGCCTCAAGCGATCATAGTCACCAAAGCGATTGTTCCAGGCACGTTCTTGAGTGTGGCGACACCTGGGAAGTGGACTTCGCTTCAGGAGGATCGCCGTGAGATCAATACTTTTTGAGAGAATCAAACCGCCGTCTCGCTGCACTATTAGAGCTTCCCTGATTACTTTCTTTACCGTTGTCTTGTTCGTTACCGGGTTTTCCCAGACTGCATCCACGCCGCCCCATCCCAAAGTGGGTCTGGTGCTGGAAGGCGGAGGCGCCCTGGGACTGGCGCATATCGGAGTTATACAGTGGCTTGAAGAACATCATGTCCCAGTGAGCTACGTGTCCGGAACCAGTATGGGCGGCCTGGTGGGCGGACTCTACGCTACAGGTCACTCGGCCCCGGAAATAAAGGAACTGATCAAGACCATTGATTGGGACGCGGTGCTGCAAGGCCAAACGCCCTACAAGAATTTTTCTTTTCGCCGCAAGCAGGATGCCGCGGAATACCCGAATCGTCTGGAATTCGGCCTTAAAAAAGGCCTGCAGTTTCCTGAAGGATTTAATTCTGGCCAGGAAGTCATGATGATCCTGGATCGGGTCGCGCTCCCGTACTCTGAAATTAAGAACTTCAACGATCTTCCCACTCCATTTGCTTGCGTCTCAACCGATCTGGTGACAAATCAACCATTCGTTTTTCGCCAGGGATCGCTCTCGCTTGCGCTGCGCTCCACCATGTCACTGCCTGGAATCTTCGATCCGGTCAGGTGGAACGGGCACATTTTCGCAGACGGTGGATTGATGGATAACCTCCCGGTCGACGTGGCAAAGACAATGGGGGCCGACCTGACGATCGCGGTTCACCTGGAAACAGCGAAGGTAGATCCAAAAGCATCAATGTCTTCCTTCGGAGTAATGGGGCGTTCCATCAGCGTTGTGATTGCGGCCAATGAGTTGCGGTCCATGGAAAAAGCGGACATGCTGATCTCCGTGCCGCTCGCGAAGTTCGGTTCAATGCAATACAACCGGGTAGAGGAACTTATTAAGGATGGCTATGCAGCGGCGGAAGCCAAGGCCGCACTCCTAAATACCCTCAGTGTCGATGAGCCGACATGGCAGGCTTATCTGGCAGAACGCGCGGCGCGCCGGCTTACGGCTCCCACTCCTGAATTCGTGCAAGTGACTGGAACCAGCAAGACCCTGGCGAAGGCCATTGAAAATGATCTTAAGAAAAACGTTGGAAAACCGGTTGAAACGCCAGCCTTACAAGAACAGTTATTCGATCTGAAAGGGGAAGGACGCTTCTCAAGTTTCAGCTACCAGATGACCAACCGGGACAACAAGTCCGGCCTGCTTGTCACGGCTACTGAAAAGCCCTACTCGCCGCCAGTTGTGCAGCCGCTTCTTCTACTTGGCGGTTCGAATTTCAGCGGTGTCGATTTCAGCGCGGGAGCACGTATTACCTTTCTGGATTTTGGCAGCTATCGAACCGAACTGCGTAATGACGTGATCATCGGGTCACAGTATGGCATTTACAGCCAGTATTACCGTCCGTTGAGCACCACCAGCAAGTGGTTCATCGCGCCAGAAGGATTCGCCAACTATCAGCAATATCCCATCTATCGGAGCAATGTTTTTCTCGCCCAGTATCGCAAGACCTCCGTGGGAGGAGGCCTTCAAGTTGGTCATGAGTTCGGTCGTGTTGCGCAACTGAGTTTGGGTTACACCGGTGCGCAGCAGAGTCTAGCTCCCAGAATCGGGAATGAGTCGCTTTTACCCACTGTCTCAGGACGTTTCGGCGCAACTAAACTTCGTTTTGCGTTGAATCAGGTCGACAATCCGGTCATCCCTCGAACTGGAGAGTACATGGATCTCAGCACCTCATGGGTGGATGCTAACCCCGGCGCGGCCCACTCATTTCCGACATCCGAAGGCTCATTGCTCAAATTCATCAAACTGAATGCGCCATCATCGGTCTATTTTGGGGCTCGTGGCGGAACCACGTTCGGTAATCAACTGGTGGGGGTGCCACTGTTTTCTCTGGGTGGCCCCAATACCTTCGCGGCTTACGGTGAAAACGAATTGCTTACTGACCAGTATTACCAGTTCCAGGCAGGGTATCTTCGCAAAATAACCAAGCTTCCGGTCCTGCTGGGCGACGGGCTTTACTTCAACACCACGTTGGAAGTGGGCAGGGTTTTCTCACCACCATTCGAGTCACAAACGCCAGGCGATGCCATTGTCGCACTCATTGCGAACACTATATTTGGACCGATTGAGTTCGGTGGAGCAGTCGGAACGGCCGGGCACCAGCGCGTGTTCTTTAAATTGGGGCGCATCTTCTGAAAAGACACAACACCCACTTCCCGTCATCTTCGCTTAGGATAGTCTTTATTAAAGCGCCCGTACTCGGGCCTTCGGAT
>DATBVH010000297.1:0-3980 GCA_036515395.1 Candidatus Angelobacter sp. | reverse complement strand
CCGTCCGCGGGAGTAAAGAAAAGGGGCGGGCCAAACCCATTCAAGCTGAGCGAAGTGGCCTGGGCCTGCGCTGTAGTCGTTGCAAACATCAATGCCGCCAGCAGAAATAAGCTGATGCAGATACGTTTCATTCAACTCTCCTCGTGCATGTATAGATTCTTGTGAAATTATGGTAGGGCGGCTGGTTCATTGGTCAACCTTCTGCTCCAGATGACTTCCTTCAGCCCGGCGATTACCCATGAATCTCCACTCTGATAGTGATAGTAAAGTGGCTATCGTTTCAAATTTCTCGATAAAAAATTAACTATCATTCTTACTAAACAGTAAAGTAATAATGGACTATATTTATTGCCAGGCAGTGATAGCTTATGATTTTGATTAACATCTGATAATTACTTTTTGCCGATAATGAATCTTTTCCTTTCCCTATAGACCAACTAGCGGAATGGGTTGGTCATAGATATTGCCGGCAGTGAAGCAATCCTAGGAAAGAGCCTTTCACTGAAAAACTCCTCTGGTGATGCACGTCAGTTGCCGACCGCGCCACGTAAATACCCTTTGGCTAAATACTTCATTCATTTGGACACCGCTGGGGGATGAATTTGTTTCCAGATAAGGAAGCAAATCAATCAGGAGATATGAATTGGCGCTAATAGATCTGCAGCGCAATTCATACCGGGAACCCTGGCCGATTCATGAGTAATGCGGAAAATAGAAGCCGCCCACCTCCCCGCAGAATCGTCTTAATAGAGCACATGGATGCAAACCTTGTGGGTCTATTAATGGCAAACCCTCTAAACTGTTTGCTCCAATGAGATTCGAAGTAGGCGTGATCTCTTGAACGGCAGCTGTAGTCGATTTTGTGGCTGTGAAGGGCCTGACGTTTCCACAGCTTTCAACACCCTAAAATTCTGATGTTGAATTGGAAGGGTTCCGCACGCCGCGCCGGCTAGAGAATCTCGCTGCGCCGGAACGTTTCCGGGTAATGGTGCGCTCCCGCAGACAGCGTCCATACTTTCCACTTTGCGGCCGGGGCCGTGCTGGCCTTCACCTGGATGTGCTTGAAATCGATCAATCGATCCCCTTGGATCTAGTCAGGTACACCAACGCATTATGAGCCCGCTGCAACGCCTGCTAAGTGGTCCGTGGCCATCGGCTGCTTTCAATTTCTATTGGTTTGCACCTTTCATTGAGTTGGCATTGTTTGCCTCTTTCTCTTGCGCCGCGGTCTGCTCCTCAATGTAGCGAATGATATAGCCGGCATCCACGTCACCCACGTAGACGTTGGGCATCCGCACGTTGTATTTCTTTAGGAGCGCCGTTGCAACCGGGTCCTTTTCTTCGAGCAACTGATCAGGGTGCTGAATCATTTGCGTGAGCCATTGCCGGCTGCGGGCGTGGCTTACGCCCAGCAGATCTGGCCCAATCTTGTCTCCGTGTCCGATGGTATGGCACGCGATACAATCTCTTCCGAACAAATATTTGCCTGTATCGAAGTTTTTGAGCGGGCTTCCGTCAGCCGAACTCGCCTGTTCGGCCGGTTTATCGTGCTTGAAATTATCGAGAAAATCTCCAATCATCCTGGCTTGAAAACTGGGGTTGTCAAGGGCGGAACTACGTACCCATTGGCCGATTGCCTCATTGCCGATTAGAAGATGGGCAATATGGCCATCTGCGTTCACGGAAGGGGTGGTATATAGTCCCAGCCTTTTGCCCAGAAAAATAATGTCCTCTTTCTTGCCCGTCAGAAAGGTCCAGCCTGGTCCCACATGAAATTGTTGCATGTAGGCCCGCAATACTTCTGGTGTGTCATTATCCGGATCAATGCTGATGGAATAAAAGAAGATATCTTTGCCTACGCGGTCGCCCAGCTTCTTCTGCACCTGCGCCAGGCGCGCCGTTTCCAGAGGACATGAGTAGTGGCACGTGGTGTAAATGAGATCGATGGCGACGATCTTGCCTTTGATCAGATCGTCATAGAAATGGACTTTTTTCCCATCCTGGGTAATGAGTTCGACGTTGGGGAAATGGCTTGAATCGGCCCCGTTGGCGGCCACAGGTTTGGCCGCAATCACAAATGCAAAGATGGCAATAGTAATGAGCGAAGTTAAGGCTGCGTTCTTCCAACTTTTTGACGACATGCTGTGCTCCTTTGGCCGTATTCCAAATCGACATTTCGTATTCATTGCTGCGCGATGAACGTCTGCCTAAAGGCCCGCGATTCGCAAGCGAATCGCTAGACGCTAACACTGCTAGTGGGTCAGTTTCGTGGAAACTAACCCACTCCCAGCGCGCGCCATTTCTGGCGCGCGCCGGAAGTTATGTTATGCGTTGGGAAGAATTTCGTCCGGCGTCTCAAAAGTGACGCCAGTCGGTTTTGAAATGGGTGTCGGCAGCGGGCTCAGGAACGGACTTCCGCTGTCCAGGTCCCACCGCAACAGCATGGCATTATCTTCATGCATGGTGTTGTGGCAGTGCTCCATGAACATGCCGCCCCAATCCCGGAATTGCATCTTGAGGGTTACTGAGCCGTTGTCACGCAGACGGTAAACGTCCTTGCGTCCGCTCTCCGCCGGTGACGGCGCAACGCCGTTGCGGTTGAGAATCTGACCCTCTTCAAAGTGGATGTGAATGGGATGGTCCCACCCGGATCCGCCTTGCAAGGTCCAGACTTCGGCCGTGGCAAATCCCGGTTGGGAGCTGATTCGGCCGTAGTCTGCTTCGAGTGTCCCTCCCGTATCGCTGGCGACGAGGCTGTTGGCGTTGCCGCCGTTATTATCGGTCTCAATGCCCCAGCGAAAGGAGCCCTGACCATTCCCAAGGTAGGTGGTTACGGGATCATTCTGGTTCTGGCTCCCGTTGTCATCAAATCGGAACGTGCGTTGCCGCGCTGTCGCCGGCAAGATGGGATTCGGAATCAGCGCGGTTCGTGGATTGGCAGTTAGATCGACGCTCTGGTCTGGTTGCGGCGGCGGCCCCAGAACTTTGAAGCGCAGGATTGCGCCCACGGCCGGGTCGCTAGTACCGGCAAGAGCCTGGGCCACGGTTACGATTTGCGCGGGTTCACGGCCGTCCTGGTGCACCTGCAAGTTGACCATGTCCACGGTTTGCCCAGCATGGTAGCGGGAGAAATCAATGACGATGTCATACCGCTCTGCGATGCCAAGCTGGTCCGTCTGGCTCAGAGGAACGGTGACAGGCAGCAGGTTGCCGTCATTCGCTATCTGAACGAACTGCGAGCTATCGCTCAATGCCAGAACAAAGAAACGTGACACGCTGGCGTTCAGGATGCGGAAGCGATACCTGCGCGCATACACGTTGAAGAATGGTTTCCAGGCGAAGTTGACAGTCATCTGATCGGCCAGAAAACCATCAAAAGCGATATTGTCCATGTTGAGCTGTCCGTTGGCGTCCCAGGCTTTGTCCGCCAGCATCAGGTTGACGTCAAAGTCCAGGTTGCCCCAACCCTTTCCATTGGAAGAGCCGCTGGGCAGGCGCAGGTTCACGCCGTCGTTTACAGTTTCGTCGCCGCGATCCAGCGAGCTGTAAATGTTGTTCATGCCGGCGTTGCACTTGTACACGTTCTGGTCCGTGAAGGTGAACATGTGATCGTGGAACCAGTGCGTGCTCATGGTCTCGTGCCAGTCGCCGGCGATGTTCGTCTTCCCGAGGTCGTCGTCGTTCGGCGTCGACGCCATCGGATCCGTCTTGCCGGTGTTCATGCTGCGCATGCCGGCCAGCACGATGGGCCAGTGGTAGTCGTAGAACTCGTTGGGGAAGAAGTACGCGCCGGTGAAGCCGTCGTTCTCCGCGCCGTGGTGGCCGTTGTGCTCGTGGGTGGAGATCGAGTTGATGCCGAAGCCGCCGTTCTGCGCCTTGTCGACGGGCAGCTTGTTGTGCTCGCGGAAGAGGATCGGCTGGTTGTAGCGGCCCTGGACGAGCTTGGGCGGAATGGTGCCGTTCAGCGTCCAGAACGCGAG
>DATBVH010000296.1:0-6536 GCA_036515395.1 Candidatus Angelobacter sp. | reverse complement strand
CATGACTCCATGCTGAGCGCATCGGCAGAGGGTCGCGCTTTGGCTTTGCTTCGGAGCTGAATGCTGTTTACTGAGCGCTGACTACTAGGTTTTCAAAGATCTGCGTGGTCTACCCCCTAAGGGCTGAAGTATCCTACCGCTTTCTTTGTTGGCGAATCAATAACGAAAAAGGACATGACCGCTTCCTTTTCCGGTGGCCCCGATGTCTACTTTCACTTTGACTGACTGGCTGATCACTGATTGCTGACTGCTTCTCGTAGTTTGTGTGGCACCGGTACTCTTGCCGGTGTGTTTTTTGCTCTGGCTGACTGCTGATCACTGATTGCTGACTGCCTCATCTTGTGCCATGAAACACACCAGCCTCCGCAGGAGGCGAAAGAGTTTAGCCCAGGTGCATAAGCCCTGGGTATGCGCAGAGCATAGATGTGGAGCGCCGTAGGTGCGGCACAAGCCGGAAATCTGGTAGCTGGACTCCATTGCCGCCATCACCTTCAGTTATAGTGTTTTTTGGTTTTGAACTCGGCGGTCACCACCTAAAACCCATTTGCGAGGGGCATCAAGTGTTTCGGATCGTTCTCATCTGCTACGGCGTCCCACCATCGGTGGCAAATGAAGCGGCTGTAGACATCGCCGTCGAATTTGCAGAGAACCGGTTCTGGCATAAGAATGTAAGCTGTCACTGGGACGGGTCACGGCTGATTTTTCAGGCTGAGAATGATTTCGATTCAGACGGTTTGGCATTAATGGACGAGTTCTCGGATTGCTTGTCCGCTTTTATTGCTGAGCCGTTCGATGGGGATATTAAAGTTGAATCGGTAACTAGGCTTGAGACGTAACTTCAAAAATATTCCAAGAGGATGATCTAAACAAAAGCTCCAGTCCCATGTCTCGCGGAACGACCGATAATAGCTCGGTACGGTTCCGAGGGCGCGTCACACGCGCTGAGGAACAAGTACGCCGCATTTTTCAAAACAGATTGCTTGCAACACAACAAAGCCAGGGTACGACTTTCAGCGTTAGCTTGGGCGACTGATTCTTTTCAGACATTCCTACTGTCGCTTCACAATATTCCGATAGTCCGGCCCTTCCATCTCTACAATGTGACACATCTCTCGAAGACGCGATACCATATCAGCGCCGATCTTCTCGTGCAAGGGAATTTCCTTCGGTTCTTTGGGATCTAATGGAAAGTTCGTGGTTGCCAGCGTCATCCGTTTCTTGTCATATCTTCCGCCGATAACCTCCCTCACCTTATCCAATACCCATTCGCTGGCTTTCACTTTGCCCAATTCATCCAGGAGCAACACATCAACGTTAATCACATGATTCAAAATCTGGCTCTCTGTTTCCCAACGGTTGCCATCTTCGTCTCTGAAATATTTGGCGGCACCGCTATCGTTATAGGTGGCGCGGATTTCCGTTAACAACTCTGCATAGGAACAAAAAAGTCCTGTAACTCCTCGCGTTAGAATGAGTTCGCGTAGCGCGGCTGTTGCGAGATGTGTTTTTCCAATGCCAAGCCGGCCAACAAGCAGCAGGCCGGCCCGTTCTAAGGGGTATTCTTCCACCATCTTCGCCGCCATAAACAGCGCCTGCTCCAGAGATCCGCCGCGGCGATCGATTTGAAAACTATCAAATCTTCCACTATATCGCTCGGGAATTCGCGCCGCCTGCAATAGTCGAGCTGCGCGGTTCTCATAGAAACAATCGCAGCGTACAGCCACATCTCGCAGCCGTGCAGGATCGCGCTTGCTCGGGACTTTTTCCCGCTTCCACGTGGAGCCATGGCACTGCGGACATTCCATTGCTGGTGTGCTTCCCTCTCGCATTAAAAAGTTACTGCCCTTCCCATGTTTGATTCGACCAACTGGCAAACCTAGTGCAGTTCTTAATGAAGGCCATTTTTACGATTCCTGTTGGCCCGTTGCGCTGCTTGGCTACGATCACTTCAGCTCTGCCATCTCGCTCAGGATCTTCGGGATGGTAGAGATCTTCTCGAAAAACAAATGCAACAACATCAGCGTCTTGCTCTACAGAACCACACTTGTTCAGATCGGACCATGTAGGACGATTGCGGCCACCCTCAAGCTGACAAGTAGTTAAGACAGGGCACTCGAACTCCCTAGCAAGGACTTTTAAGGCCCGGACTGCAGCCGAAAGCTCTTCTGCTTCAGTACCAGATGAATACACCCTACCAACATCTGCCCGCACATATTGAAGACAGTCAACAACGATCAAATCAAGTCGATAATATTTCCGCCGTAAGAGGCGACACTTTGTCCGCATTTCTGTAACAGATATAGGACAGACTTCTTCGATAAAAATCGGAGCATCTGCGAGGCGACTCAACGCTGAAAGTAGCTTCTCAAGCTCTGCTTTGTTCACGAATCCGGACCGCAGATGGTGGGAATCTACAAGAGCTTGAGAGCACATCATGCGACGGAATAAGGCCTCTCTCGACATCTCCGGGGAGAAAACCCCAACGACTTTTTGGTCGAATAAAGCAACATTCTCGGCAATGTTCATCACCAAAGCTGTCTTTCCATTTGACGGACGACCTGCAATGACAATCAAATCAGAAGGAAATAACCCGCCGGTGAGACTGTCGAAGTCACTGAAATGTGTTTCCAGAGTGCAGGTTTGAAATATGGGCTGCTCTATCATTTTCATTCCATCCTGTCGTACTCTCAATAGCTGTTCGGCGGCTCTTCACTCGTTACATCCACGAACCTCGTGGAACTCTTGATGAACGCCATACGCACGATGCCCGTTGGTCCGTTCCGTTGCTTAGCGATAATCAACTCTGCCTTTCCTTGAAGGTCGGGATCGTCTGGCTTGTAAACTTCTTCGCGAAAAATGAAGGCCACCACATCGGCGTCCTGCTCAATGGCGCCGGATTCGCGCAGGTCGGCCAGTTGCGGACGGTTGTTGCCGGTGCGGCTTTCCGGCGCGCGGCTGAGCTGTGAGAGCGCAATCACCGGGCAGCGCATCTCCTTGGCCAGCCCTTTAAGGCCGCGTGAGATGGCCGACACTTCCTGCGTGCGGTTCTCATAACGCTTGCCTCCGCCCGTGGGCGCTCCGGCTACAAGCTGCAAGTAGTCAACAATAACTAGGTCCAGACGGCCATGCGCCTGTTGCAGGCGGCGGCATTTGGCGCGCATTTCAGAAATCGAAATGCCCGGCGTGTCGTCAATATAGATCGGCGCTTCCACAAGCGCGGCCAGGCCGGTCACCAGCTTGTTGTAATCTTCGCGGCTCAAAAATCCGGTGCGCAGCTTGTGGGAATCCACCATCGCCTGCGAACAGAGCAGGCGCAGCAGCAGCGATTCGCGCGACATTTCCAGCGAGAACACGCCCACAACTTTGTTGTCGCGCACGGCAGCGTTCTCGGCAATGTTGATGGCAAAGGCGGTCTTGCCCATCGAAGGACGCGCGGCAATGATTACCAGATCGGACTTCTGCAGCCCGCTGGTTATGTTGTCCAGATCTTGAAAGTGGGTTTCCAGTCCGGTGATGCGCTGGCCCTGTTCGTAGAGCTTGTCGATGGAGCCGAAGGATTGCTTTACGATCTCCGGGATTCCCATGAACCCCTGGCCAATGCGCTGCTCGGCGACCTTGAAGATGGCCGACTCGGCTGAGTCAATAATTTCTTCTGCCGGCGCTTCCTGCTCATACGCCTGCTGGATAGCGCTGGTGGCCGCGTGAATCAGCCCGCGCAGCAGCGCCTTGTCTTTTACGATCTTGACGTACTGCTCAATGTTTTTGACGCGCGGCAGCCCGTCCGTTAGCGACGTTACGTAAGCCACGCCGCCGACCGACTCAATCTCTTTGTGCTGCCCCAGTTGTTCAGTAAGCGTGACGAAGTCGACCGGCTTGCCGGTTTCAGCCAGCTCCATCATGCGGAGGTAAATGCGCCGGTGGGAATCGAGCGAGAAGTCTTCCGCGCGGAGATGTTCCGCGGCCTGAGGATAGGCAGAGTTATCCAGCAGGATTGCGCCCAGGATCGCGCGCTCTGCATCCATGCTGGCGGGCATTCCGCGATCAAGAATACGGTCAGTCGTTGCCATTCAAAGTCCGGAAATCTGGTTTGTCTCTCCCCATAATAACCCGATAATAGGTGGCGAAAACAGAGAGAAGCGCATAAGCGCCGGATGTCTGTTGTTGCACTCTGTTTAGATCGCAGTCTGGCATGAAGCTCGGCGGCTATCAGGGCATAAATTTAAAGATCGCTGAAAGTTTTCTCTTTATTAGGACAAGTGTCAGGGCACGACTTTAGTCGTGCCGGACGTGCCTCAAATTGGTCGGGGCTTTAGCCCCTGCAAAAATAAAACCCGGCCTGTACCAGCCATACAGACCGGGCTAGCGGGGTGGATGTTCTTCCGTCGCTCTGTTGCCGGAGCGGCGTCTGGCAGTTCAGCAAGTTTCTCTCACGCTCATTCTTTTTGGAATGAGATACGGCTTTGGCCGTAGCGGACGGCCAGAACCAACGCAGATTAAACTTCGGCAAATCCCTTGAGTGTGCCGTCGGTTTTTAAACCGAACCTCACAGTCGACAAGAACATTCACACTTGAGTAGAGAAAATATCTACCAAGGCTTCAGGGACTTCAAGAAGCGATCTGGAGATTCAAAATGATTCCAGTGACTTTCCTGTGCATAACAATCACAGTCTGTGGACGAAGGTGGAAAAGTCGGGACAAATCTCGAATCGGATTCGGAACGGTGTATCGATCCGACTCACGGTTCAATGTAAATTCTGTGCACTCTTTCACCCAGACGCGTGAGCAATTCGTAAGGAATCGTTCCCGCCATCTGAGAAACCGCTTCCGGTCGCAGCGTGTGTCCGTTATGAGTGCCATAGAGCAGAACTTCAGCGCCAATGCTTACGTCGGGAATATCGGTGAGGTCAATCTGCATCTGGTCCATGCTGATGCGCCCGATGATCGGCGCAGTGCGGCCTTCCACCAGCACTTGTCCTGCGCCAGAGAGCTGCCAGGGAAGACCGTCATCATAGCCAAAGGGCACAATGCCGGCTCGTGTGCGTCGCTTGGCAGTGAAAGTGCGATTGTAGCCCAGCGTATCGCCCGCAGAAAATTCCTGAATGCTGGTAATGCGGCTGGTAAGGCCCACAGCAAGTTCAAGGTCAATCATTTTGCGCGCAGCCTCAGACGGATAAATCCCGTAGAGCCCCACGCCGATGCGCACCATGTTGTAGTGAGCTTCAGGGAAACGGATGGCTCCCGCAGTGTTGGCGGCATGAATCTGGAGATCATGAAAGCCATTTGCTTCAAGTCCGGCGATGACGTGATTGAAAGCCGCGATCTGCTGCCGCGTGAAGTCGTCAGATGCTGGATCTTCAGAGGAGGCAAAGTGAGTGCAGACGCCGGTAAGCCGCATTACCCCGCTGGATCGAATGCGCTGCGCTAGTTCTACTGCAACTGCTGGGGGCACGCCCAGGCGATGCATGCCTGTATCAACCTTCAAATGCACATCGAGCGTATGCCCGCTGCCTTGCAGCGCCGGAATGAACGAATCCGCCAGCTCGGCAGAATAGATTACGGGCGTGAGTCGATACGTCAGCAGATTATCAACGTCTTCACGCTCAGAAAGAAAAACCAGAATATCCTGGTCCGCGCCAGTCTTGCGCACTGCCACGCCTTCATTGGCAGAAGACACGCCCACGTGATGAATGCCTAACTGTGACATCCACGAGCCGAGCTGCGCCAGCTCCGTTCCGTAAGCCAGGGCTTTGAGCATGGCGACAATGTGGACCGAGCTGCCGCAGTGCCGCCGAAAGCGCGCCACGTTGCCTTCAATAGCGGCAAGGTTCACCCACAGACAGCGCTGCGCGATTGCACCGGAAAGATCGCGCACGGCTTTGACCATCCCCGCGTTGCGCGGCCCTTTGAACAGCACCGTATCTCCAGGTCGCAACAGGGGAAGCAGCCGGTCTTTCAACTCATTGGCCGAATTGACTTGCGTAACGTTGCCTTCAGGACGCATGCGCTTGTATCCCTCGGCCGTCGTGGCAAGCTCGCCATTGCCCACAAGAAAAAGATGGCTGAAGCCGCATTCCGCAGCCTGCGCGCCCACCTGGGCATGCTCACGGGCGGAGTTGGAACCGAGTTCGCGCATGCCGGCAAAGGCAAACATCTTTCTCCCGCTGCGCGATGCGCCCAGCGTGGCCGAGCGCAATGCCGCATGCACTGAGATGGGATCAGAGCTGTAGCCGTCATTTATAATGCGAATGCCCTGCGGCGACGACCACAGCTCCATGCGCGTGGATGTAGGCGCGTAATTGTCCAGGGCCGCGGCGATTTCCTCCAGCGGCACGCCCAGAAGATGTGCTGCGGATGCGGCAAAATGCAGATCGGTAATGATCTCTGGCGAGCGCGTCTTAACCGTTACGCTCCGGGGGCCTTGCGAAGGCACACTCAACTCCAGCAGCTGACCGTCCGCGCTGAAAGAAACTGGCCTCAAAGAAAGGATCTCATTTGTGCCGCTGATCCTGTGAATCGGGCATGGGATTTTTTTCGCC
>DATBVH010000295.1:0-4983 GCA_036515395.1 Candidatus Angelobacter sp. | reverse complement strand
CGTTTTACACGGATTGAATTCATGCGGACTTTATTGTCATTCATCTTTTTGTCGCTTCTGATCGCCACCGTCATAGCGCAATCGCCTTCAGCAACTCCACCACCGTCATCTACTCCGACGCCTGAAGACCGGCCAACACTGAATCGTCCGGGATCAAACACCGCGCCCAGTCCCACGTCGACGCCGGTGCCCTCTTCATCGCCTGCTGCTCAACTTGCGCAGGCGGAATCAAATGCGGAGCCGCCTAAGCCTTCATATCCTGACCTGCTGCCGCGCTTTGACTATGACAGCCACGCCGGCCTGGAAACGCGCGAGACTGACGTGCATAAGCGCGACAAAGTCCGGCTGATCGAACTCAACTATGCCGGCGCCAGCGGTGACCGAGTGCCGGCTTATCTGCTGATTCCTCCGGGCGGCGGACCGTTTCCCGCCATCATCTGGGGACACTGGCTCATGAAAGGCTCGCCTCTCGCCAACAAAGATGAGTTTCTTGACGAAGCCGTGGCGCTGGCCCACTCCGGCGTTGTGTCTCTGCTGATTGACGCACCGCAGGTCCGCCACGAATGGGTTGAAGCCAAGACCGATGCTGGTCCGCTGGAGCAGGTGAAGCAGCAGAGTGAAGCCTCCGTCCATCAGGTGATCGATCTGCGCCGCGCCATCGACTTGCTTTACGGGCGCGCGGACGTCGATCACAAGCGTATCGCTTACGTTGGCCACAGCTGGGACGCGCATGTGGGCGCGATCCTGGCCGGCGTGGAAACTCGCATCACCGCTTATGTGCTCATGGCCAGCGGCTATGCCGACGAGGAAGAGGCTTTCGCCAGCAAAGATCCACAACGCATGGCGCAGATCAAACAGGTAGGCGCGGACAACGTCCATGAATATTTCCGCGAGTACGCGTGGGACGATCCCGTTTATTTTCTCGGCCATACTGACCGTGAAAGCATCTTCCTGCAATTTGCCTCGGGCGATCCCATCACCAAAGCCGAGGCCCAGAAATATCTTGACCGCTTCAGCGCCAAGGATAAAAAGATGGAGTTCTATGACGCTCCGCATGCGCTTAACGGCACTGCTCGTCTCGACCGCGACCGCTGGCTGCAGAAGCATCTCGGCATCAAGAAGATTGATGAGAAAGAGCTGGAAGCGATTCCGCAGTTGAAGTAGAGCCGTTTATGGAGGCGTCTGAGCCGCCGGGCGATATCCCGAATCCCGCAACGCGGGTGAGGGATCTGCTTAACAAAGAAAACTGTGGAGCGCAGAGCCTGCCCAGAGCTTGTCGAATGGGTGCCCTCGCCTGCGAGGGATGACAATTTACCCTCGGAACTTTCGTTGTATCCTTGGGGTGCATCATAAGAAGCAATATGCCATTTCCGATCAAAGTTTGTGCCGTCTGTTCTGAGGAGTTTGAACTCAAGCCAGACAAGCCCGGCTTTGCCAACCGCTGTCCCGCGTGCAGTGAAACAGAGACCGCTGAGCCCGCAACTAAAGGCCGGATGGACGCTGTCGAACGCAAAAATGCCAGGGACGCCAACGAAGCCCGCCGCCAGGCCATGCGCGAGCTGCTGTATCGCAAGGACAGTTAGAACCGCGGAATATCCCCTTAAAGCAGGCTTATTGTTTTCCACACTCGGCTTATCGCTACGCTCACCCTCACCTAAAGGTGAAGGCTAAGGGCCGCTCTTCTACCAAAGCACAAATTTGGCAGAGCGAAGTTACACAGTCGCAGTCCGGGAAGAGGGCTGTTTGGAATGCTCCAGGGGCAGATGGACCGTGATGGAAGTGCCTTGGAGGCCAGTCCGGATATCAAGCAATCCCTTCAGCAATCTTATCCGCTCGCGGATGGATGCCATGCCTACGCCTCCGCCGTTGATCCCGCCGGGAAAGCCGCGTCCCTGATCGGTGATTTCCAGAAGAAGATCTTTGTCGTCGCGCGCGAGCAGGACAGTTGCGGTGCTGCTGTGAGAATGGCGATGAACATTGGAAAGCGCTTCCTGCACAATACGGAATACCGCCAGGTTCACATCGAAACCTAATTTGTCCAAATCTCCATGGGCATTCATGATGATGGCAATGCCGCTGCGCCGGGCGAACCCTTCCACGTAGCCCCTCAAAGTGCGCTCCAGGCCCAGCTCTTCCAGCAGAGGAGGGTGCTAGAGATAAGAGACCGTGCGCAGTTCATTGGTGCACTGCTCAACCAACTCCATGCATTCGCTCAGCTCGACGCGGGCCATGGGGTCTTCCAGAGCGGCATCCCGGATTCGGGAGAGGTTCAAGGTGACGGCCACCAGGTTTTGGGTTGCGCCGTCATGCAGCTCGCGAGCGAGGTTGCGGCGCTCTTCATCCTGCACGCGCATCATCCGGCGCGAGAGCTCCTGAATTTCCTCTTCCGCCTGTTTGCGTTCGGCAATCTCCAATTGCAGTGACTGGTTGCTGGTCTCCAGCTCCGCGGTCCTCTCGCGTACACGGAGTTCCAGTCCATCATGGGCCTTGCGGAGTTCCTCGGCAGCGCGCACCTCTTGAGTTACGTCGCTGCAAATGATGGTGAAAAATTTTTCCTCGCCAAGATCGAGCCGTGATACTGAAGCCGCCATGGGAAACTCAGTCCCATCTTTCCTCAGGCCAAACACCCTTCGACGTTTTGACATGTGCAGGCTCTGCTTTGCCGATTGTGAAAATTCCGCCACATGCCGTGAGTGCGCCGCGTGGAAGTGGCCGGGGATCAATATCTCCAGGGATTGGCCCAACGCCTCCTTGGCGGAGAACCCAAAAATATTCTCCGCGGACTGGTTATAAAGCGTGATGCGCATGTCCACATCAGCCGATATGATGGCTTCCGCTGAAATCGCTAGAATGCCGGCGAACCGGACTTGAGAGGCACGAAGGGACGCTTCCATGCGTTTGCGTTCTGCAATCTCAGCTCTTAATTTTTCCACCATCCGCGCAATCACAATCAGCAGCAGGCAAGCGCTCAAGCCAGCGAATAACGTCACCAGCGGCAGATTTGATCGCATTTCCTCCATGGCTTCCGGCTTGGACCAGACCTTCAAACGCCATGTTCGCCTCTGAAGAGGTACATCTATGGTTTGCGCCCATTCCTGCTCGTTTTTAGTTGTGCTGCCGTCCAGGCGAAATCCCTCTATGCCGTCTTCTTCAATGGCAACGGAAAAATTCAGGCCTTTGATGTCTTCAAACATGGCATCAAGAGAACGCTGGACGTCAAAAGAACCCAGGACGAATCCCCTAAACTGTTCTTTTTGATAGATAGGCACAATCGTGAGCCATTGCTTCCGGCCATCGGGCGCATTGAACAGATTTGAAAGCACCGGCTCTTTGGATTGCAGTGCGCTTTGCAGCAAGCGTTCACGCATTCCGTTGCCGGGTAGAGGAGTCTTCTCGCCCGAAGATCTGGCGATCCAGCGTTCCTCATATTTGGGATCAAGCCATTCAATGGCAAGGCAGCCGGGGTGATGTTCAATGTAGAGACTGGCAAATGCCATCCATTGGTCGTAATTGGGCTCGTCGATTTCCCACATTTTGGCCAGACGGACCTGCCCCAGCAGCCATGCATCCATGTCAGAACGGAGATCAGCCGCAACCGCAGAAGCGGCAAGATGAGTCATTCTCTGAATATGGGCGCGCTCAGTGTTTGCCGCTAGCCTCCAGCAGATAAGGATGCCGGTAAGGCTGATGAGCAAAACTGCCGCCACAAATTTCGACGCCACGGGCACAGTAGTATTCCGGTCCTGGCTCATGCCTGCGCTCCATCCAAGGGGGAATCACGGCTTAACTAGTTAGGATGAGACAGTCGGCGATCGTCTGAGGCCTTTTGAGTTTGTTCTCATGCAGCCAGTAGCAGTTCCGCCGCCTCAGAACTATATCCGTACTATAACGCGATTTGGTGCTTCCACTATTAGAAATGGGTTAGGAACAGATTAGAGATTCTAATGTGCGAGCAATAATGGTGCGGCTGGGCGCAGCCGTTTTGACCTGGTTCCCGCTGAAACCATTCATTCCATTCTGCATCCGGCATTCTTCGATGTTGTTGAAAGTGGAGATTTTAAGGTTTTAAGGAAAGGATTCTTGCGCGTGGGTGTAAGCTGCAAGGCAAGGCAGCTCAGATATCCGTTTATCTCAGGGCAATCAGCGGGGACTCCCTTTTGTCTTAAATTGTGGGTTCAATCACATAAGAGGTGCGCGTAGATGGCAGTTCGAGTGTTGCTGGCTGACGATCATGAGATAGTCCGTCAAGGGCTGCGAGTGCTCCTGGAGCGGGAAGGATTTCAAATCGTCGGTGAGGCTTCCAACGGCCATGAGGCTGTCAAGCTATGCGAGGCGACCCCTCCTGAAGTAGCGATCCTCGATGTATCCATGCCGCTCCTGAACGGAGTGGATGCCGCACGCGAGATCATGAAAACCAATCCGCGCACAAAAGTTGTGCTGCTCACCATGCACACGGAAGATCACCTGATCCTGGAAAGCCTGCGCGCGGGCGTGACCGGATACGTGCTTAAAACAAGGGCCGCAAGTGAATTGGTGCAGGCGCTACGCGCAGTTTGCCGGGGCGAGATGTTTTTGACGCAGAGCATCTCCCGCACAATCGTCCAGGCTTTCTTGCAGAACACGCCAGTGGCCGGCAATCCCATTAGTGACCGTGAACGCCAGGTGCTGCAACTGGTGGCGGAAGGAAAAACCACCAAGGAAATTGCTACTTTGCTCGGAATCAGCGTAAAAACAGCTGAATCACACCGTTCCAATCTGATGGAAAAGCTCGACATCCATGACACTGCCGGGCTAGTCCGTTATGCCATACGAATCGGATTAATCCAATCCTAAGATCGCGGTCTTTCCCGGATTGAACCCCCGCTTGCCGCCGCCAGACCTGAAAATCAAGGAAACGCACCTTCCCTAACCCCCAATCAGGGATTCCCCCCCCCAAAATGCCAACTTCACCGGATGGCCCACATTTCAAGTGTGAGGCATGCT
>DATBVH010000294.1:0-3820 GCA_036515395.1 Candidatus Angelobacter sp. | reverse complement strand
ATGGCGTGCACCCGCGACCTCGGCTTGCTAGTCACAGACGGCAAAAGTTTTTTCTCGGAAGAAAAACGCCATTGCAAATTCGAGGTTGCCGCGGTCGAGCCCGGAGTCCCCGCTTTCCGTCTGGTGAATACGGAACTCGGTGGAAAGTATCGCATCGAGAAAGAAATTTTCGCTGATCCGCACCGCAACGTCGTTCTGCAGAAAATTCGCTTCGCGGCGTTGAATCCAGGTGAAAAATCCAATTATGGCCTTTACGCCTTGCTTGCTCCTCACCTCGGCAACTTTGGCGACCACAACACCGGGTGGATCGGCGATTACAAGGGCGTTCCCATGTTATTTGCCGAGTTCCCAGGCGGGCTCGCTTTGGCCCTTGCCTGCTCGGTTCCATGGAGAAAAATGTCTGTGGGCTTTGCTGGCTACTCCGACGGATGGCAGGATCTAGCGCACAACTTTCAGCTTACTCATGAATATGCACGCGCCGAAAACGGAAATATCGCGCTCACGGGAGAGGTCGACTTAGCAGCTTCAGGCGGTGAATTTGTTCTTGCGCTCGGCTTTGGAGGAATTTGGGCGGAGGCAGCCGAGCAATGCCGTGCCAGCCTGTTAGAAGATTACGGCTCCCTTTTCAAGGAGTATGTGTCGCAGTGGAGAAGCTGGCAAAAAATGCTGATGCCTCTCGACCGCGAGGTTGATCATGACCTTTATCGCGCCAGCACTGCCATGCTGCGCGCGCATGAATCGAAGGATTTTCTGGGTGGGGTGATCGCCAGTCTGTCTATTCCATGGGGATTCAACAAAGGTGACGAAGACCTTGGCGGTTATCACCTGGTGTGGCCGCGTGATTTAGTGGAAACAGCTGGCGGTTTTCTTGCGGCGGGTGCGGTGGGCGACGCAATGCGAGTTCTGCACTATCTTGAGGCCACGCAGGAAAGCGACGGTAGCTGGCCCCAGAACATGTGGCTCGATGGCCGGGCATACTGGGGCGGTTCGCAGATGGATGAAGCCGCTTTCCCCATTCTGTTGGTTGACCTGCTACGTCGGGAGGGTCCGTCTGCTCTTGGAGACATAAAGCGCTGGTGGTCGATGGTTCGACGCGCGGCTGGCTTCATCGCCCGCAATGGGCCCGTTACTCAGCAAGATCGTTGGGAAGAAGATGCGGGGTATTCACCCTTCACTTTAGCAGTCGAAATTGCGGGATTGCTCGCGGCCGCAGATCTAGCCGAAGCAGTGAAGGAATCCGCGATTGCCACATACCTTCGCGATCTCGCCGATACCTGGAACGATAACATCGAGCGCTGGACCTACTCCACGAATGGCGGGCTGGCGAGACAGATCGGCGTCGATGGTTATTACGTCCGCATTGCGCCACCTGATACCGATTGCGCGGCATCGCCGACAGAGGGCTTCGTACCCATAAAGAATCGCCCCCCGGGACAAGACCGCGAGCAGGCTTCACACGTCATCAGCCCGGATGCTTTGGCTCTTGTCCGTTTTGGCTTGCGCGCCGCCGACGATCCTAAGATTCTCAACACCATCAAGGTTGTCGACGCATTGTTGAAGGTTAAACTCCCACAAGGACCTTGCTGGTATCGGTATAACGACGATGGCTATGGCGAACACGCTGACGGCGGGCCGTTTGATGGCAACGGTGTGGGGCGTCCGTGGCCGCTGCTTTCGGGCGAACGCGCACACTACGAACTTGACGCCGGCAATAAGGCCGCCGCCGAAGATCTACTGCGCACGATGAGCTTGTCTTCCAATACCAGCCGGCTTTTGCCTGAGCAAGTGTGGGACGCAGCTGACATTCCCGATCGCGAGTTGTTCTTTGGCAAAGCGTCGGGCTCAGCCTGCCCGCTCGTATGGGCCCATTCGGAGTACATCAAGCTGGTACGTTCCTTGAAGGATGGCAAAATTTTTGACCAGCCGCCGCAAACCGTGAAACGCTACCGGCTGGAAAAGCGTAAAGCAGTGTACTGGGAGTGGCGGTTCAACAATAAGTGCCGCATCTTACCAGCTGGAAAAATGCTTCGCATTGCTACTCAAGTGCCGGCAGTTGTGCACTGGAGCCCTGACGGCTGGCAGACCTCACATGACTTCACATCGCGAGACACGGGTCTTGGAATCTACGTAGCAGACCTCCCCACCACCAGCATGGATGCTGGACACACCCTGGTATTTACTTTTTATTGGCCAGAGTCACATCGCTGGGAGGGCACAGACTTCTCGGTGATCATCCAGGATTGATTGCGCATTCTCTATCGCCACTTCTTTAGTTTCGGCCAGAGATCGGAAAACGTTCCGAACTTCGGTCCGTGGCAGATGAACACGTCGATCTGTTTCTCCAGCGCGTACGGATTGTCGGCTGATGTTCCTACGTATTGCACACTGCTCCACAGTTGCTCAAGTTTTTCTTTGGTGTCATCCAGCACGATCATGCAACTTCCAGAATAATTACGTGGTCCCCATAAAAACCATGTCTGATGTCCGCTCAACGACTTCGGCAGTCCGTAGCTGCGGCCGAGAAAATCAATCGCGCCTGCTTGACCATAATCCTGCGCGAAAATTCCGCAGTCCTGTCGCTCAGTGGGATTGAGCTGGTTCCACGCTACGGCTGTCTCATCGACGATCTCTTTCCATCCAAACTGGTCCGCATACCATTGCGGCAGGGCGGCGCGTTCATGTGAATGCTCCATCACTGGCAGCTTGAAGGGTAACCGTCGCATGTAGCCAATGAATTTCTCAGGAGAGAAGACAGGCACAACGATTGGAGCGAAATAAATTCCAGCCGCAAGAAACACCGTTGCAAGCGCGGGTTTCAACCATTCTAGCCGTGGTTTGGATAGGGCAAATTCGACCACCACAGCGCCAGCGGCCAGCAGCATGGGGTAAATCGGGGCCAGGTAATAGACCTTTCCGTGCAGGGCAAAGAACACGGAATAGCAAGCCAGGTAACTCCAGCCCAGCACGCGATACGGCTTCAGCCGCTGCCAGGTAAATAACGCGAACAGGCCCGGTATCCAGATCAGAGCGGAGGGCGGACCAACCAGCAGCATCTGCTGAAAAAAATATTGACCTGCTGGAAGAACAACGTCTCGGCCTTCGGCGCGGATATTGTGCATCAGCTCCAGAAAGGGCCAGTGATGGTGAATATTCCAAAGCAGGTTAGGCAGGAAGATCAAGCATGCAGCCAAACCGCCCAGCCAAATCCAGCGATTCAGACAAATGCGCCGCTGTTCTGTAAGCAGCAAACCGACAACAATGCCGAGAATGAAAAACGCGATCGAATACTTCTCCTCCATTCCGATACCCGCTATAACGCCAACCCACAACCAATAGCGTGGATTGTCTCTTTTGATAGCGAGGATCGCAAAATAAGCGCATCCCATCCACAGATTCGGTTCCAAGCAGTTCGTCGCCAACAAACTTCCATTGGACAAATACTGCGGTGCGATAGCGACGGTTATCGCACTCAGCAAAAGAGCAAATCGCTTCCCGCCGAGTTCGCGCGCAATCAGGCCAGTCTGCACAACCAGTAAGGACGATGCCAGTGCAGGAATAAAGCGGATCGCCCGCAACGAATCGCCGAGGAGAGCGCGAGAAATGTGGGTCAAAAACGGAATGAGCGGCGGTTGATCGACGTATCCCCAGGCAAGGTGATCACCGCAAGACATGTAATCAAATTCGTCGCGAAAGTACCCGTAGCGGTTGTTGAAATAAAGGTGTAAAAGAAACTTGGCGAGCGCGATTGCCCAAACGAGCGCCATGCCCGTCAGCACCGGTGATTGTCGGATCGGGCTCGGCGCGGGTTGATTCACCGTAA
>DATBVH010000293.1:0-4677 GCA_036515395.1 Candidatus Angelobacter sp. | reverse complement strand
GGATCAGTGGCGAAACATCAAATCCACAACGGAGCGCGGAGCACGGAGACACGGAGAAAAGAGGGAGTAATTATTCTGCGCTGCCCTGCCCAGAGCCTTTGTCTTCGCGCCACTCGGCCAGCTTTTTGCGGACTTTGGAAGCGTAGGGCGACTCTATGGCCTCATGAATTTCTAATGCGTCTTCGGCGCGGGCGATGGCCGCCGGGCCGTCGCCCAGTTGGTCAAGAACTAGAGCGCTGTTGAAGAGGGAGTTGGCTTCGCCGAGGCGGTCGCCGATCTCGCGCTTGATTGTTAGAGACTGTTCATGGTATTCAATGGCGCGGCGGTATTCGCCTAGTCTGTAGTAGGCGGTTCCCAGATTGCCCAGCGCATAGCCTTCGCCCCGGCGGTCGCCGATCTCGCGCAAGACTTGAAGGCCCTGCTCATAGTACTCAATGGCGCGTTTGTACTCGCCCACGCTTAAGTAGGGGCTGCCAAGATTGCCGAGAGCGTTGGCTTCACCCCGGCGGTCGCCTATCTCGCGTGCGATTTTGAGGTGTTGTTCGAGGAACTCAATAGCGCGGGGAAACTCGCCAAGGCTGTGGTAGGCATTGCCCAGATTCCCCAGCGCCGTGCCTTCCTGCAAGCGGTTACCGCACTCGCGGGTGATTTGCAAGACTTGTTCCAGGTGCTCAATGGCGCGCCGGTATTCGCCGAGATCGTCGTAGGCGAAGGCCAGATTGCCCAGCGCCGCGCCTTCCCACTGGCGATTCTTCAAGCGCCGGGCGGCAGTCAGTGCGGTCTCCAACCAGCGGATCCTCTCTCGGGGGTGTTGGCGGAGAAGAAGGCAATACACACCGACAATGGGATATTGCCAGCACCATTCGGCAATCGAGTTGTGATCCTGATGATGGTCCACAACCCAGTCATGACCAGTCCGGATGTTGGTTGCTTCCAGATCGAAGAGGGCCAGGCCCCGTGTCACGGACTCGCCGCCCTTCTTATAAAGAGCGTCAGCGGCCCGCATGACCTCGAGGTAATGTCCAGCATGGCGTTTTTGTGCAGTGTATCGCTCATCGGCTTTCAAGAACTGGCCGACAAACAGACGCACCAAATCATGCAGATTGTAACGCCCTGTAATTTCATCAAATTCCACCAGGCTGTAGGCGAGAAGCTCACCCATCGCATCCTGTGAAGTCTCTGGCGAAACGTTCCACACGGCGGCCGCGGCTGCTAGGTCGAAGGTGTCTAGAAAGACAGCGAGAAAACAAAGTTTCTGCCGCAGATCATCGGACAGAAGCTCATAGCTGGATTGCAGAGCAGCGTCCGTTTCGGTTAACTTCAATCGCTGCCGTGTGTCGGCCAAACGCTTAGCGTAATCGGCAGGACTGATGTTCTTTTTCTCCTGTAGTGCGCTGGCGACGGCACGCAGGGCCAGAGGGAGATAGCCGCACAGTCGGACGAGTTCGTTTATCTGGTCCGTCTTTTCTTTTTTCAGGCGCGGGGCAATGCGCAGGAGCAGATCTCGGGCATCGGCAGGAGGGAGTTTGTCCAGGTTCTTTTCGAACAAACCGGGGAGAGCAAAATGCTTGCGCGAGGTCACCAGCAGCAAGCAACCCGCAGGCGGAATCAGGGGCGCTACCTGCTGGGCGTCGCGGGCATTATCCATCAGAAGCAGGGCACGCTTTCCTTCGAGTACTGAGCGGTAATGGGCGGCAACTTCCTCTAGGTTTTCCGGCAATTGTGCTTTGGGATGCCAGGCACGGACTATGTAGGCCATGGCGTCGCGCGGAGTGAGCGGCTGCGTGACTCCCTTCAGGTCGAGATAGAACTGCGCATCTGCGTAATCCGGCTTGAGTTGCTCCGCAAGTTTGAGCGCAAGAGCGGTCTTACCCACGCCGCCTAGGCCTTGCAATCCGGATATGGTAACACCTCCGGTCCTGACGGCTGTGAGCAGTTCCTTGAGTTCGTCGGAGCGTCCGGTGAAGTCAGCGGGTGGAGTAGGAAGCTGGTGGAGAGCATGGAGAACCGGAACCGGAATAGAGGATGCGCCGGGTGTTTTTTCAGATGCAGGCGATGGCGCGCCGTGCCCCATCCCGTCAAGGGCCTTGCGAATTCCTTCAACGACATTGAGGAAGGCAGCGTCACGAGTTTTCCAGTCGATGACCGGTTTTCCATCCGTAGGCAGCGCCTGCAATTTGGCGAAGATCGTTGTCTTCCAGTCACACGGGCGCAGGATTACCGGGATGACACTGGCTTTGCCTTGCTGGTGTTGTTCCATGGCGTAGCGAAGCTCGACGTCATTGCAATAGTCTGAGGCCAGAAAATTGGCAGTGACCAGAAGAAGGATGATGCTGGAACTCTTCAAGCGCTCATCGATCTGGCCCTTCCACTCGGTCCCGGCAGTGATCCTGCGATCGTGCCATGCGGAGATACGGTTTTCACGCTTCAGCGTGGAAAGATGAGTTTCAAGCTGATCGCGGAGAACTTTGTCTTTGTGGGAGTAGGAAAAGAAAAGTTGGGCGGGCACTCCCGGTGATGTTGATGGCACGAGCTAGATCACCTCAGAAAAGGAAGATTAGCACGGAAAACGCGCTTGATGGCACATTGCTCTGCTCTCTAAGTTCCTTAAGGCTCCCTTCCCTCACATCACTCTCTTCAAGCTGGGCTGTTTGTCTTCTCCTTCGTGCAGCAGCCGGTGCTCTTGCCACAACCTGAAACCGCTCCAGCCGTAAACGGAATGGTAGTAGCCGTCAGGCCGGACCTCAGACCAGCGGCGTATGTCTATGCCAACGGATTGCAATTCACGCACGCGTTTCTCAACACGCTGGCTGCAAAGCTGGTAAAGCACCGTGCCGGGCACCGATTCATTGGTCCCCAGCAGTTGCAGGATGGCCAGCCGCTCCACTCCGGCACGTGTGTTCCGCGCCAGGAATTTAATCGCACGCTGTACCACGGCCAGATCATTGGCGGAAAGCTTCGGCATCTGCTCTGCTATATCGGCCATGATCTTCTCCACTTTTTCCGCGATGCCAGAATACGGGTTGTCTTTGTCCTTTTGCTTAGCCATCTTCATCCTCCACCCCGAACAACCGGCAAGATTGCGGTGTCAGAGCTCGATTGCCTTCTGAACCGCAAATCATTATAGCGAATATATGGCGAATCGCAACAGGAAAAGCGCAGAAATCCCCATCGGACAAATACCGACAAATTTCTACGCTGTCTGCTGAGAGGTGATCGCTATCTGCTTCTTCTTCAATTGTTCCAGCACCATTGGCCCCAACTGGGACACGCTGCCGGCGCCCAGCGTAAGCACCATATCGCCGGGTTCGGCCAGCGCAGAGACTTGCCGCGCAGCCTGATCAAACGAACTTACATAGCTGGCATTGCTCTGGCCATCGCCGGATAGCTGAATGACCTGGGCCAATCGCTCGCCGGTAATGCCGGGGATCGGCGGTTCACTGGCGGCGTAGATGTCGAGCACTGAAACCGTATCCGCGTCGTTAAAAGCTGTGCCGAATTGTTCCAGCAGGTCGCGGGTGCGAGTGAAGCGATGCGGCTGAAAGATCACATGAACGCGTTTGAATCCACAATGGCGCGCCGCGGCCAATGTGGCGCGGATCTCCGTGGGATGGTGTCCGTAATCGTCAATCACGCTCACGTCGGCTGCGCGACCGCGAAGCTGAAAGCGGCGATCGACGCCACGAAAGTTTTCCAGCGCTTCGCGAATGCGGTCCGGCTCAATATCCAACCCAATGCCCACGGCCACGGCAGCTGTGGCGTTCAGCACGTTGTGATTGCCGGGCACGCGCAGATGGAAATCGCCCAGCGACTTGCCATGGTATTCCACGGAAAAGTGCGCGTAATGCTTGTTGCCAGCGCATTTTGCGCGCGCGCCGCCAACTCGAAAATCCGCATCCTGATGAACGCCGTATGTAGTAGCGCGGCGGGCCAGGCGCGGCAGCATATTGCGCAGGCGCTCATCGTCATGGCAAAGCACGGCCATGCCATAAAAAGGCACGCGATCAATGAAATCCAGAAACGCCTGCTCCACGTCCGCCATATCGCGATAGCAATCCATGTGCTCGCGATCGATATTGGTCACCACAGCCAGGATGGGCGAGAGCTTAAGGAATGAGCGATCGCTTTCGTCGGCCTCCGCTACCAGATATTGTGACTTGCCCAGCCGCGCATTCGATCCCATGGCGTCCACGCGTCCGCCGACAACTACCGTTGGATCAAGGCCGCCTGCCGCAAGTACAGCAGCAACCATGCTGGTGGTAGTGGTCTTGCCGTGCATCCCGGCAATGGCGATTCCGTACTTCAGCCGCATCAGTTCGGCCAGCATCTCCGCACGCTGGATCACCGGAATATGCTCGGCGTGGGCCGCCATGATCTCGGCATTGTCGCGCTTCACCGCTGAACTGGCCACGACAACCTCTGCGCCAGTAATGTTCTCAGCACGATGGCCTTCAAAAATAATCGCGCCCTTTTCCGCCAGACGCTCGGTAACGCTGGAACTCTTCAGGTCAGACCCGGATACTTTGTAGCCGAGCGTCAGCAGCACTTCGGCAATGCCGCTCATGCCGATGCCGCCAATCCCGATGAAATGTATCCGCTGAATTTTTGCAAACATTGTTTATGTCGCTTCGCTCCAGACCGCTACGATTTTCGCTAAACCGCTAGTTCTTTCTGCGC
>DATBVH010000292.1:0-4335 GCA_036515395.1 Candidatus Angelobacter sp. | reverse complement strand
CTGCCGCATGAACATAACCCGTCTCACCATCTTTGCAGGTCTCAATAAGGTCTTTTAGTAGATCCAGAGTGTCATCTGCCATTTCAATTCCCCCTTTGCTGTACCTGGAATGAGAAAGATTTTTCTTGTGAGAAGATGCCTCCCTCGGGCCCGAAAAGGAGAGCTGGCGGGAGGCGTCCCTGCGCATCAATCAATAAGGAAATAAGGCTTTCGCCAGATGAAGCCGCTGGTTAGATCGGCCGTTTCCTGCACTTCTAAAGAGTCGCTTTCATTCGAAGCAAACTAATTTTGTCGTCAGATGAGAGCAAAATGCAGAGATCGACGCTGGCAGCTTTCACCGTCCGGTAACGTGAAAATTCCCTTCCGGACGTTCAACCGCGAGCCGCACGATACGGCGTGATTCGCGTGTGGGGCGCGAAGCTTCATACTCCAGAAAATGCTGGATCACGGCCCGGGCATCGCAATATCCCTGCACAATGATGGGGCTGACGATCTCGCTATCAAAATCAAGCGCGTCGGCCGGGAGCGGCTTTTGTGGAGCAATGTTGAAGAACTTCACAAACCGATAATATTGCTTGCCGATCTCCAGTTCCACTTGCTCCGGCTTTACGCCCATCTCAGCCGCATATACCGTACACAGGCGATTGATGCTGCTGAGCATGGCAATATCCGATTTGAAGTTTTTAGAGATCAGGATATCCACGGCGTGTACGCCGACATCAAGAAAAGTTTTGATGGCTTCCGTCTGGTCTGCGCCTTCGAGCGGCGCGATTAGAACAAGAAAAAGCACGTCAGCCCCGAGGCGAAGCGCCGGCAGTACCGGCTGGTTCGTCATGATGCCGCCATCCGTCCACAAGCGGCCGTCCATGGTGACTGCTTCATAAGCGAACGTGTAGGCGGAAGATGCCACCGCAGCCAGCACCAGATCTTGCGGGCTCTCAACTTCCCTGCGGATAAATTCTTCATGGGCGCCGGGATCGTTGACCAGAGTTTCAACCGTGGTATTGGAGAAAAAGCGCGCAGCTCCGCGCTGAATATCAGTGGCGGTCATGATCACCCGGATGGCCGAGTTCCGCAGCTTATCGTCAGGAATGCGGGCGCGCAGAAACTTGATGCGATCGAAATTGGGAAACAGGCCGGTGCGCAATGGCATCCGCAAAAAACGGTGGCTAAGTTTGCTGAGTGGGTCCTGCAACAAACGATACAGCCCCAAGGCAATCAGAATGGCAAAGATTACTGGGACATGCGGCGTCATACTGTACGAGCCATTCCCATCCAGCGGCAAATGGATATAAGTGAAGCCCACAAAAAGCACGATAAAGCCCCACACCAGCACGTTGGCGCCAAAAGAAACCCAGGTCTTGCGCCAGTCCGGCTCCCACTCCCGCTTGCGGAGATATTTCAGGCCAACATAGCCGACGTAAGAAAGTTTGTCAGCGAAAAGCAAAATGGAAATTCCGGCAACGCCCAGAGACAACCATGTGAGTTTGGGATGGTGCGCATGCAGAAAGATGCCGTGCTCCTGCATCCATAGCCAGAGAAAGTTGCCGATGCCGGCTGAAGCTGCAATGAGTCCAGCCAGAAGAAAGATGTAACGCGACCAGTCAATGCCCAGCGTGGCAGGCGTAAGGTCCAGCCATGCATCGATCAAAGGCTCCGCTTTGCCGACCAGCCCTTCAGCCTGTGCCGCGAATGAGGCAGCATTGATGCTGCCGACGGAAGTAGCTGCAATGATGTGCGTGGGCACTTGCGCGTCTTGAAATGCCATGAGCACGCCGGCTTCATAAGCTCCGCGCGCACCGCCGCCGGAAAGCACCACGCCCACGCGCGAGGAAAAGGCCGCTGGCCTTTTGGTGCTCGCGATGGTTGCGCGGAATTCCTCGCGCAAAGCGTCCAGCTCCACCAATGCGGCCGAGCTGCGCGGCTTGGGAAGGCTGATTGGCATAGTTAGGCACAGCTTAACCCAGCTTTAGGCAAAAGCCTATGCGCAACAGTGCTGCTCCGTATGGGAGCATTATCGCGGAACAAAAAACCCGCCGGGAAGATCCGGCGGGTAAAGAAACAACTTCATCGGAGCTTAGAACCTGAATGTAAGTCCGACGCGAACAATGCGGTTGCCCAGAGCATTTCCCACCACGTCATTGGTCACGCTGGGATCAGCAAAGCCCACAAATGGAGCCTGCTGGCTCTTTGTAAGCCCGACGTTTTCAATGTTGGGATCGATGCTCTGGAAGTTGGGATGATTGAACACGTTCTGGAGAGTGGCGTTAAATTCCAGGCTGGCGCGCTCATTCATCTTGATGTTCTTAAACAGAGCAAGATTGGCGATGTTCGTCGGCGCGTCCTGTGAAAGATTGCGGCGGCTGCCGAATGGAGTACCAAAAATGCTCTGCGCGGTTGAGGCGTTAATGATGTAGCGTACTGCATTTTGCTGTACGGCGGTTCCATCAACGCCGCTTTGGACATCCTGGCTGAAACTAACGAGTTGGTTCGCAGGCAGGCCACAAGAGCTGCCAAAGAAGCCACAGGCATCACCGGCAAAGATTCCCACTGCGCCTGCGGGAGCGCTCAGGCTGCCCACGAATGGACGGGCCAGATCGACTCCAACATTGTTCAGCAACCAGGTGCGGTCATAGTTATTGCTCGACGCGGTCTGGAAGGCCTCCCCAAATGTCTGGAGCGGCGTGTAACGCTGGCCTGACGCCCATATATAGTTTGCCGAAACGGACCAGCCCCCCAGCACATGGCCAAAGAGTCCATGCTGGCCGCTGAAAAAGGGCAGTTGTTCCGTGGCTGCGATGGAGAACTGATGCGGAATGTCCAGTCCGGAATTAGAGTACTCGGCGTGGCCTGTATCCCATGGGTTCTGGGCAAAAGCCAGCGTGGTGCCGCCCACTCCGGTGCTGAAAATTTCGCTTACGTTATCGAGTGTACGGCTATAGGTGTAAGCAGCGCGTATGCCGAGTTGCTTGAAAAGATTGTTGGCACGGAATTCAGCCTGCAGTCCACTGTAATTAGAGTAGCCGCCATTGTTGCGCTCCAGCACAAGGCCTTTAGAGCAATCAGCACGGCCCAGCGCAGGATTCGCTGTCTGTCCCGGACCAAGCAGCACCTGCGAATTAGTGCAGCCCGTGAGTCCAGCGGGCGCGGTGGAATTTCCCGTGACAATCGGATTGCCGTTCACGGTTTGGAAAAGGTTATAAGCGTGATTGCCCACGTAACGCACTTCCAGGGCTGAGTTGCGGGTGACCTCGCGCTCAAAACCGAGATTCCAGCTGTTTACTTTGTCCGGACCAAAGTTGGGTGAGATGGTTACTTCGCCCGCGCCAAGGCTGCGTGGATCGAAAACCAGCTTCTGCAACTGTGGTGAGAGCTCAGCCCTCACGTCCGGCCCGAACGGATGCGCAGGCAGGATCATGCTGGGCGTAATCTGTGAACCGGTGAAGGTGTTCAGGAAAACCACCGGAGCGGAGTTGGCGATGTTGAGATAGATATTGTAAAACGGCGGATCATAAAGGAAGCGATAGCCGCCCCGGAGAACGGTCTTGCCATGCCCAGTCAGGAACCCGCCCCAGCTGGGTGTATACGCAAAGCCCAGGCTCGGACCAAAGCTCTTGGTTGGGGCGTCCAGTTTGGGAGAGGTGCGCTGTGAAAGAGGAATGTCCTGGCGCCAGAACGCAGTAGCAGGATTGCTTTCGCGCTGGGTAGTCAGGTCATTGAACAAGTTGGCCGGCTGTCCGTAATAGGTCCATGTCAGTCCCAGATTTAACGTCAGGTTCTGAAGGACCTTCCAGTCGTCACCGGCATAGAGGAATGTGTCATGCTCGCGGAAATCCAGCGTTGGAGTTCCGGCGGCAATGCGGACACGGTTTGGGGTGTTCGCGGCAAACGATTCCCAGTTAGCAAAGCGGAACGCGCCGTTAAGATTCGGCAGAAAGGTATTGGGCGAGCGCTGATAGGTATAGTTCACGCCGGCTTTGAAAGTATGTTTACCTCTTACCCAGTTGAGATTGTCCTGACCTTGCCAGGTGTTTACGATGCGTCCTTCAGGAAAAGCGCCGTTCAGTCCAAAAGGCAAGAGACTTGGATTGGTAAAGGTGACGCGGCTGATTGCCTGATCAACTCCGGTGTCCGATGGCACTGTGCCGATGGTGTTGGTGGCAAAAACAACATTCAGCCGGTTGAAGCCGACACGCAATTCATTAACCACGTGCGTGCTAAAGTTGTGCGTGTCACCCAACAATACAGCCTGGCTCAGTGCAGGCACGCTGACCGGGAATCCGGCGGCAGCATCGCCAAAGTCAAGGTTGAAGTTGTTGCCGCGATTAAACAGGT
>DATBVH010000291.1:0-3372 GCA_036515395.1 Candidatus Angelobacter sp. | reverse complement strand
GCTCCATCCACAGCCACTCACTCCGCTGCAATAAGGCCTGGGTAGACGTAAACTGCGCCGCCATCCCTGAGCATTTGGTTGAAAGCGAACTCTTTGGGTATGAAAAAGGCGCGTTCAGCGGCGCCGATACACAGAAAATTGGTTACTTTGAAATGGCCGATGGCGGCACCCTCTTTCTGGATGAAATCGGAGACCTCGATCCCAAAGTACAGGTAAAGCTGCTGCGCGTATTGGATGGCGTACCTTATTACCGGCTGGGTGGAAACAAGAAAGTCAGCGTGAATGTACGCGTCGTCGCAGCCACCAATCAGAATCTTGAAGAGTTGGTGAGCGCCGGCCGTTTTCGCAACGATCTCTATCATCGACTGGCAGAATTTAAGCTGGAAATACCGCCTTTGCGGGAAAGACCGGAAGACCTGCTGGCAATCGCAGAGCAGATACTCCATCAGCATTATCCTGATTCACGTTTTTCCAATGACGCCATCACTGCCCTGCTCACACACGAATGGCCCGGCAATGTTCGCGAACTTCGTAATGCCGTTTTTCGGGCGATTATGCTGGCTAAGAATGCGCCAGTCGAGATCACCAGCGTAGATTTAAAGTTGAATCGTGACAGCGCGCCAAGTCAAGGCAAAAATCCCTTGAATCGTGATCTTGATCAAGTGGAGAAGCAGATCGTGTTTGATATGTTAGATCGCTGTGGCGGAAACCAGGGCAAAGCGGCTGAGGCGCTGGGCATTTCCCGGCGCACACTGCTGCGCAAGCTCAAGACATATCGAGAGAATGAAAGCGAAACCGCAGTCGGTACATTATGTGCGGAGCAGCAACGCTATTATCGCAAGCAGACCAGCGCTCCCGTCGTACTGAAACACGGCCAGGAATCAATGGAAGCCAACCTGCTGAATATCAGCCTTGGCGGCGCTGCAGTCTCCATCCATAAAATCCTCGGCCAAGGCGAGTTGGTAACGATTTGTTTTACCGTGCCAGAAAGCAATGTAACAGCTGAACTGCACGGGCGGATAGCATGGGCGAATAAAGAAGGGCACCACGGAATTCAATTTGCTGAAATGCCCTCGGACATTCGCGGTCACCTGCAGCGCTGGTTCCAGGCCGAAATGAAAAAAGACGGTTGGCGCGACGAGCTCGTCGGCTGACGATCTATCCACATTCCTTCAGAATCCTGAAAAATCGGGCTTGCGCCGCTGCATGAATGCCATCATGGCTTCCCTTGCTTCCGGACCTTGCAAGAGAGCGGCAAATTGTTCAGTTTCCTTCAACATCGCCTCCGCTATCGTGTTGACGGATCCACGCTTCAACAAAGCTTTCGTGATGCGCAACGCTGAAGGCGGTTTTTCCACCAGTTGTTGCGCCTTTGCCGTTGCCGTATTGAGCAGTTCATTGTCGGCGACTACGGCATTCACGATTCCCAGCTCTCGTGCCGTCTCCGCACTGAACGGCTCGCCGAAATACAAAAGCTCTGCCGCCCGCCGATGCCCCATCAACGCCGGCAGAAGCGCGCTCGATCCCGCTTCAGGACACAGTCCGAGATTCACGAAAGGAAGTTGAAAGCGAGTGTCAGAGGCCGCGTACACAAGATCGCAATGCAATAACATGGTGGTGCCGATTCCGACCGCCACTCCTCCAACCGCCGCAATCACAGGCTTTTGCGCTGCTGCCAAGGTTTGCAAGTACAGGATGGCTGGACTCGTCTCTCCCGGCTTTGCATTGGCAAAGTCCACTAGGTCATTGCCTGCGGTGAAGCAGACTTCTGTTCCCGTGATCAACACCACGCGCACGTTTGAGTCGGCATCGGCTTGCTTGAGCGCCTCAATCATTCCCAGATACATGCCGCGGGTCAATGCGTTTTTCTTTTCCGGTCGATCCAGCCGTAACGTAAGGACCCGGTTCTCCACTGAGACAACAATATGCTCCGCCATTCCAAGCTCCTGGCGATCTGATTTGATTGCTATTTATAGACGGTGACAAGGATACGCTAATAAGAGAGCGCGCGCTTTGAAGAACGGTGAAGAAATGAAATTGCAGGCTGCGCTCGCGAACATCTCTGACCGTCGCGGCTTGTCCGCGCAAGAGCAAGTCTCGGTCGCAGCTGCTTTCATTATCTTGAGCGACGGTTATCGCTCAAAACAATTACTCGGTGCGCAAGGCGAGCATAGGTTCCGTGTTTGCCGCTCTACGGGCCGGAATCACTGCGGCGACAAATGCAGCCGACGCCAGAACGGCCGTGGTAATCACCAATACAAAAGGATCGTGCGGCTTAACGCCATATAGCTGGCTGGCCATTACGCGGCCACCGAAGATCGTGACTGGAATACCAATGGCCAGACCAATACCGACCTGCACAAACGCACCGCGCAAAACCATTCCCAGCATGTTCATGCGATCGGCTCCCAGAGCCATGCGAATGCCGATCTCACTTGTCCGCCGTTCGACCGTGTATGACGTAACGCCGTAGAGGCCAATGGAAGCCAAAATCAGCGCTAATATCCCGAAGAATGAGGTCAGTTTGGCGATCATTGCCTGCTGCATGAAATTTGCTTTCACCTGGACAGCAAAGCTTTGAAAATCTATAAGCGCCAGATCGGGATTAATCTGTGACAGCACGCGGCGGATCTGTGTTTCAAGTCCTGAAATTTCACTGTGCGTCTTGATTTCGATTGCATTCAGATAGCGCGAGCGGTCTTCAAACTGTTGGTAACGTGGATCGGGGTTATGGGCGCTCTGGCCTTCGGCCAGGAAATACATGGGGCGCATTTTGCTCGTCGCTCCCCAATAATTCGTGTCTTCAGTCAC
Organism: Candidatus Angelobacter sp.; assembly: GCA_036515395.1. Classification (GTDB taxonomy): domain Bacteria; phylum Acidobacteriota; class Terriglobia; order Terriglobales; family Acidobacteriaceae; genus Angelobacter. The sequence goes on along the minus strand of DATBVH010000291.1, from coordinate 561 downwards.
TCCCACAATCTCAAATGCGCCCGGATGTTTCAGGTCGTCACTGAAGTGTTTGCCGATGGCGTGACCATCTTTAAAAAATTTTTGTTCAAAGAAGCGGTTCACCAGGGCAACGGCGCGCGTTGTGGGCGTATCCTGCTCATTGATGGCGCGGCCTTCTACAATCTTGGTGCCGATGGTGTCGAAGTAGCCAGGACTCGTACGCAGCCACGATGCGCCGTGATCAGGCGTTCCGGGTGGCGGCGGTGGTTCTCCATCGATATATACGCCTTCGCCCCAGTTGTCTCCCTCCATTGGGCTATAAAGCGAAAAGCTGACTTGCTGGACGCCAGGAATAGCGCTGATATTTTCTTTAAGCTGGCGGTAGAGCGGCTCCAGCCTGTCACTCTTGTACCCCGCCATCTGCGGATCAATGTGCAGAATGTACCGATTGGTAGTATCAAAACCAAAATTGCGATGTTGCATGTTGTTCAAGCTTCGGGTTAACAGTCCCGCGGCGCATAGCAGCACGAGTGACAACGCGGCCTGCACTACCACCAGCGATTTTTGACCTAACGTTCCTTT
>DATBVH010000290.1:0-3241 GCA_036515395.1 Candidatus Angelobacter sp. | reverse complement strand
AGAGCGCGGACTGGACGCTGACGAATGAACGCACGCCACTATCGCCGCGCTCCAACTCCTGCATGACCAGGCCATATTCCACGTTGCCCATCCCGGCGCAGCCATAACCTTTCAGGCTGGCGCCAAAGAAGCCGAGATCGGCCATGGGCTTGACCAGTTCGCGCGGAAAGCGGCCTTCACGGTTGCACTCTTCAATGATCGGGACAAGGTTTTCTTCAATAAAACGGCGCCCGGTGTCACGCACCAGACGCTCGTCGTCGGTGAGCAGGGAATCAAACTCGATGAAATCCACGCCCTTGAACTTAAAAACGGGCATATTCTCCTCTTTGATGGGGCCGATGTATTGCCAAGGCAGCGGGACATCATACAGGCAAGCAAACCCGCTCAGGCAGACTTTCAAAGCTAGCAGAGGCAAACGGCAGGGTCAAACCCCGGTCTGTCAGGGTGAAATCCATCCAGCTTTCATGAGCATTTCCTGTGCAACGTCGTTTACAGAACGATTCTCATTGATGACGACGAAATCTTCCACGCGCGCACGGTCAAGGATGGCGTCCAAAGTTGTCACTCGATCAACGAACTCACTCTGCAATACACCAGACTCGCGTTTCCTGACGCGTTGCTGCATCTCTCCGAGACTGGCTGTCAAACGGCAAACCGCGGTAATTTGCGCCGAAACAGCAGTACGGCACAGCTCCAGTTCAGCGCGATCTTCCAGCGCCCGCGCCAGCAAAAGCCGCGTAATGCCAAGAGCGGCATAGTTCTGGCAGACAGATTGAAGATTGCGGTACATAACGCCATCGGTGCTGGCTGCGGACGGAAGATGCGCAAGCCCAAGCGCGTCCAGGTCGATCGCCGCGTGGACAATGCGGCGCAGGGCTAGGATGTCCGACGCCTCGGCAAGAACAGATGTCTTACCTGATCCCATCGAACCGGTGATGATCAGCAAAGATTCCGTAACCGCTCCGTCCCTGCTTTAATGATGCCATGGGTTGCGCCCGCGAAACTTTTCAAAGTTGCGGCCTGGTGACATTCCAGAAACGTTAAGGGCGAGGCCGACCATGCGCCGAGCCCGATACGGCCGCCGCAGAAGGTTTTTTTGCCATCGGAAGCATGCGGAAGCGGTTTCGGAGCGGAGCGACATAAACAATGAAAACCAACGCCGTCCGCCGCCTGAGTGGCGGATTGCTGCGCGGGTTTTGCCGTTTCTGCCATGGTTCGATGTCAGACAGTTCATGCCTGATTGAGCGACTGAAAATTCCAATGTAGCATAGAAATATGGATAGCAAAGTCGACCTTCACTCTTCCGAGGCTGATAAAAAACTGCAATTGGAATTCAACCAGTGGGCCGCCGCTGGCCGTGGCGACGAAATGGAAAGCCACCACTCTGACATTACAGAACAAACGCTCGCGCTGATGGATATCCAGCTCGGGGACCGCATTCTCGATCTGGGTTGCGGCACGGGATGGGCTTCACGTCGCATGGCGCGCGTTGCGACCACCGGTGAAGTCGTTGGCCTGGACGTGGCCGATGAAATGCTGCGCCGCGCTGAGCAGTTGTCATCCGCATTCAGAAACGTGCGCTATGCCTGGGGATCGGCGGAAAATATTCCTGAGGCCGATAACGCCTTTAGCAAAGTGCTCTCCGTAGAATCGTTTTATTACTATGCCGATCAAGGTAAAGCGCTGGATGAACTGCGCCGCGTAATGATGCCCGGGGCAAAGCTGTTCATCCTGATCAATCTGTATAAAGACAACCACTATTCATTGCGGTGGGTAACCGAACTCAAAGTTCCCGTGCAGGCGCTCTCAGAGACGGAATACAAAGCACTGCTGGAAAAGCATGGCTTCAAGAATGTAGAAGCACGGCGCATCCCCGACCGCAGTCCAACGCCTGAGACATATTCCGGAAAATGGTTCAAAAATGCCGAGGAATTGCGCGACTTCAAAAGAATTGGAGCACTCCTGCTGATTGCAGAAAAAGCGCATTGAAATGTTGTCGTCTCGTGGGTTAAAACAATTGAGGCCGTGGTGTGGTAGGCTCAAACTCTACGTGATTTCTTGAGTGAAGCCAGAACACCATTGGATAGCCCCGCACAAGCTAAATCAGCGTCCGCCTCTGCGGCAGCGCCCCTGACCGGTACAAATCCTGTCCGCCGGACATTGGCGGCGTTTCGATACCGTGATTTCCGGATTCTCTGGCTTGGATCGTGTACGTCGAGCATCGGCACGTGGATGCAAAACGTCGCTGAAAACTGGCTAGTCCTTTCTTTGACCGGTTCAGCGTTTTACCTCGGGCTCGACGCTTTCCTGCAACAGTTGCCTATCATGCTCTTCTCACTCATAGGAGGGGTGTTGGCAGACCGATTTGACCGTCGCAAAACGCTGCTGGTGTCGCAATACATTCAAATGTCGACGGCATTCACATTGGCCGCCCTGGTTTCCTTAGGCTTGCAGCACGTCTGGCCGATCATGGTGCTCTCGTTTATTACCGGCTCGGCCCAGGCTTTTGGCGGCCCGGCATCCCAGGCTTTGGTTCCCACGCTGGTTGAGAAGAACGATCTGCCAAACGCGATCGCTCTCAACTCCATCCAATTTAATCTGGCGCGCGTTGTGGGACCGCTCTTGGCTGGCGGCGCACTGGCATTGTTTGGAATGACTTCTTGTTTTTCTCTGAACGGATTGTCGTTCGTGGTCGTGATCATCGCCTTGATGATGCTGCACGTAAAACACACGCCGCCCGCCGCGCCGCGACGGATCCATGAAGAGTTGCGCGGCGGCCTGTCTTACGTCAGGCACCAGGGCAGTTTGCTGGCGCTTACCGTGCTTGCTTTCACTACAACCTTTCTTGCGTTCGCCGTATTGACCTTCCTGCCGCTGTTTGCAAAACAGGTGTTTCATCAGGGCGTGGGTGAATATACCCGGCTGATGGCTTTCTCAGGCTCGGGTTCGGTCGTTGGGGCAATTGTTGTGGCCTGGATGGGAAAGTACAAGTGGATGGGACGCACCGCCCTGATCGTTCAAGCCCTTTGCGGGCTGTTGATTGCCATGTTCGCGCTCTCCCGCGTCCTATGGCTGAGCGATATTCTTCTCTTCTTTACCGGCGCCGCGCTGATTATCGTGTTCGCCACCGTTACGTCGCTGGTGCAGTTGGTTGTACCCAATGAGCTGCGTGGGCGCGTGATGAGCATTTATATGGTGGCGTTCCGGGGCGGCATGCCTCTGGGAAGCCTGGTGAGCGGCT
>DATBVH010000289.1:0-7143 GCA_036515395.1 Candidatus Angelobacter sp. | reverse complement strand
TTGCCGCGCAGGGCGGTTCCTTTCCCGGCAATAAATATCCCAACTTGTTTTTCTTTTTTGCCGCGCCCAGCCAGGGCCACACTGCTGAAGAAATGGCCGCGCCTATCCATGAAGAAATTGAGAAGCTCAAGATGCAGGATGTGACCGACGAGGAATTGCAGTCCATCAAGACCCGTGCCAAGGCTGACCTGATTCGCGGCCTGGGCAATGATCAAGGCTTGGCCTTCCAACTGGGTGAGTATCAGGCGCTTTATGGTGACTGGCGCGAGCTTTTCCGCCAGATAGATGAAATCGATAAAGTCACCAAGGCCGATATTCGTCGTGTCGCCAATAAAACATTCCGTGAGGAAAACCGCACCGTGGCCAGCATGGAAACCGAAGCGCCAAAAAAGCAGTCAGCCGAACCGGCCAAAGGAGAGCAGAAATGAACAGGACAAAACTTTTGCTCTTCGTAGTCACGTGCTTGCTGATGAATGCGCTGGCGCTCGACACTGTTGCCCAAAAGGTGAAACCTGTTCCTCCAAAAGTTCCACAACCGGCAGCTACGCCTTCATCTGCACCAGCCACTTCATGGCAGAAAGTTCCTATACCGCCGTTGCCCCAATTTAAGCCGCAGGAGCCGCGCCGGGTCGAGCTCCCCAACGGAATGGTAATTTTCCTTCAGGAAGACCACGAGCTGCCGCTGATTGATGGCACCATACGCATCCGTGGCGGATCGCGTGAAGAACCGGCAGATAAAGTTGGCATGATCGCCCTTTATGCTGACGTGTGGCGCACCGGCGGCACCAAGAGTAAGACCGGTGATGAACTGGACGACTTTCTTGAAGCTCATGCCGCGCGCGTTGAAGCTTCAGAAAGTGCGGACTCCACGTTTCTTTCCTGGTCGTCGCTCAAGGAAAATTATGACCAGGTCTTCCCTGTCGTGCTCGATCTTCTGCAAAACCCGGAGTTTCGTCAGAACAAAATTGACCTCGCCAAGCAACAGTTTTTCAGCCTGATCTCGCGCCGCAACGACGATTCGGATGACATCGCGCAGCGTGAATCCACCAAACTGGCTTATGGCGCGGAAAATCCTTACGCTCGCACGGCTGAATATGACACCGTGGCCGCCATCACGCGTGAAGACCTGCTGCAATGGCACAAGCGCACCATCGCGCCGAATAATATGATTCTGGGCATTGCCGGTGATTTTGATTCGGCCACAATGGAACAAAAGCTGCGTCAGGCTTTTGGCGGCATCCCAAAGGGTGAGCCGTTTGTTCCGGCAAAGATCACTTTTAATAGTGCTAAGCCAGGGATTTATTTTGTCGAGAAGAATGACGTAAACCAGAGCTCTATTGAAATGGTCGATGTCGGAATCGATCGCCGCAACCCCGACTTCTACGCTGTTGAAGTCATGAATGAATTGTTTGGCGGCGGATTCTCTTCCCGCCTGTTCGTGGACATTCGCACCAAACTAGGGCTGGCATATTCCGTAGGCGGTGGCGTGGGCACAGCCTTTGACCATGACGGAATCACTCGCTTCGCCATGGGCACAAAAAGCGGCACCACTGCCGCTGGGATCGATGCCCTGCGCAAGGAGATGGAGAAGCTCATTACCGGCACTGTCCAGCAGATTGAAATGAAGAAAGCCAAGGATGCGATCTTGAATTCCTTCATCTTTGAGTTTGATTCCAAGCAGAAGGTCCTGGCGGAGCGCATGCGTTATGAGTTTTACGGATTCCCGCCGGACTTTCTGGAGCAATTCCGTGCCGGCATTGAAAAGGTCACGCCCGCTGACGTTGATCGCGTCGCCCGAAAATATGTCCATCCGGAAAAGATGGCGGTGTTGGTTGTCGGCAATGCAAAGGATTTTGATCGCGAACTTTCAACCTTCGGCAAGGTGACGCCCATCGATATCAGTATTCCACCGCCGAAGAAGGCGGGAAAGCCCGGAAGCAAGTAGCATAATTCGTGGCCGCAGATAAAAAATACGCAGATTTAAAAAAGCCGCGAGTCTCGCGATAAACACGAACATAGATTCGCGTATTTCGCGTCAATTCGCGGCAAATTATTTTTATCTGCGTTCAGCTTCGCAAATCTGCGGCTGAAATGGTTCGGCTAATTGCTAATTGCTAACTGCTTCCTTCGCGCAATGCTTCTCAAAAGCCTGCTTCAGCCGGGTGGCAATCGTCATGGGATCGCTGGTCTCAATGTCGTGGCGCTGCATCATGTAGACCAGTTTCCCGTCGCGCAGTATGCCTATCGAAGGCGAAGTTGGCGGGAATCCGGTGAAGTGCCTGCGGGCCGCGTCGGTCGCTTCCCGGTCCTGTCCCGCAAAAACCGTAATCATACGGTCCGGGCGGACGCCGCTCTGAATGGCCGCGCGCACTCCGGGACGCATTCTGCCTGCCGCGCATCCACAGATGGAATTCACCACCACCATCAGCGTGCCCTTTTGATTGATTGCATTTTCCACGTCGGCCGCGGTGCGCGCTTCTTCAATGCCGCCTGCCGTCAACTCCTGGCGCATGGGCGCCACCATTCCCTCTGGATACATTTTTTCTTCCTCCGATTGGTCTGCTCCTATTCTAACAATTAAAAACTCATTTCCATAGTTGCATCTCTCCTGTACTCTGTTACCAATCTTTTGAAAACCCAGGAAAACATCCCCCTTGCACCGTTGACCACTTTTCAGGTGGGTGGCCCGGCGCGATATTTTGTTGACGCCCATTCGGAACATGAGGTTTCTGAAGCGGTGGCATTTGCCTTTGCCCGCAAGCTGCCTCTTTTTGTCCTGGGCGGCGGCAGCAATCTTCTTGTGGCCGATAGCGGCTGGCCCGGCCTGGTCCTGAAAGTTTCTCTGGCCGGCGTGGAATTTGAAGGCGACCTCCAGAAAATGCTGTTTCACGCCTGCGCCGGTGAGAACTGGGATGACCTTGTGGCCCTCACCGTCAGCAAAAATTGCGGTGGCATTGAATGCCTGAGTGGAATTCCCGGCACAGTCGGCGGCACGCCAGTGCAGAACGTGGGCGCTTACGGGCAGGAAGTTTCACAAACCATTACCCGCGTCCGCGCGCTGGAGATCGCTACTGGCGCAGTGCTGGACTTCAGCAATGCCGACTGCGGCTTTTCCTATCGCTCCAGCATTTTCAATGGCACGCGCCGGGGCGAATTCATTGTGCTGGAAGTCTCTTACCGCCTTTGCCGCAGTTCCGAGCCAAAGATTGAATACGCCGACGTAAAAAACTTCTTTGCCGCAGCCAACATTGGAAAACCTACGCTGCAACAAGTGCGCGATGCCGTTCGTTCCATCCGCCAGAGCAAAGCCATGCTGCTGGTTGAAGGTGACGAAGACTGCCGCAGCGCCGGGTCGTTCTTCAAAAATCCCATTGTCAGCGCAGCCGAAGCCGACCGCATTCAATCCCTTGCCGAGAAGCGCGTTCCGGGAAAATCTATGCCACGCTACCCCGCAGCCGAGGGCCAAGTAAAACTCGCAGCGGCATGGCTGGTGGAGCAATCGGGATTCAGCAAAGGCTATTCGCTTGGGCCAGTCGGAATCTCGCGTAAACATACGCTGGCCATCGTGAACCGCGGCGGCGCAACGGCAAAAGACATTCTTGCCCTCAAAGACGAAATCGAGAAAAAAGTTTTTGATGTCTGGGGAGTGCCGTTGCAGCCGGAGCCGGTGTTTGTGGGGTTTTGAGAGCGTTATGCTCACCATCGATCGTCCTGGGTGCTGTATCCCTTACGCCATGTTTGCAGCTTATGATTCATTTCACCCCGGGACGCGCCATCCCGAGGCGAGCAACGCAAACTACTCTGCATCTTGATTCAGTTTCAGCGAAGCCGAGGGATCTGCCCCGCTGCATTCTAGGGTCATTACAAACTGCTTGGATCATGGGTGGCCCTGAAGAGCAGCGGAGCAGACCCTTCGCCCTCGCGTCTTGAACATGGGCAATAGTGAGGGCATGGCGTGCTCGGCTCAGGGTGGCGCGTTCAAGAGGACAGTGACTCGTGAGCGGGATATAGTAAACCCAGGAAATGCATTACTCGCCACTATCAAAGGCTCACCGTCGCATACATCGCTATCACTGTCCCCCGTCCCAAAATCCAATTCCAGCACAATCTCGTACTAGATATGTATCTTTCGTGCGTTTGATACATCTGAGAATTAGGCGGAAATCCGCCCACGCAGAATTAAAATAGAGCAAGGTGCACCAAAATATGCTGATCAAGAAACCAGGCGACATACCTTCATCAGAGATCACTCCCAAGCAGAGCTATTTGACGCGGCGCAAGTTTATTGCTGGTGCGGCTGTGGCCGGCGCCGCGCTGGCGGGCGGCTTTTACCTGCGGGAGCACATCGACAGTTCTGATACCGTCCACGCCGAGGGGCAAAAGTTGAACGGCATTGTGAAGAGTCCGTTCAGCACTTCAGAGTCGCCTACTTCTTTCAAAGACATCACTAATTACAACAATTATTACGAATTCAGCACGGACAAATACGAGCCGAACGGGCTGGCCAAGAATTTCCGCACGCGTCCCTGGACAGTTGCCATCGACGGCTTGGTCAAAAAGCCCAAGAAGCTGGATATCGACGCAATCATGAAGCTGGCGCCGCTCGAAGAACGCATCTATCGCCATCGCTGTGTCGAGGGCTGGTCCATGGTCATTCCCTGGGTTGGATTCCCTCTGAATGCGCTGATCAAAGCCGCCGATCCGCTACCCAGCGCGAAATTTGTGGCGTTCCAGACCGTGCTCGCGCCGGACCAGATGCCCAACCAGAAGCACCCTGACATACTGGATTGGCCTTACGTTGAAGGCCTGCGTATGGACGAAGCTATGCATCCATTGACGATCATGGCTGTGGGGCTTTATGACGAAGTTCTGCCTAACGTTGACGGCGCGCCTTTGCGCCTTGTCGTACCGTGGAAATACGGATTCAAGGGCATCAAGGCCGTCGTGAAGATCAGCTTCACAGACTTCATGCCGCCGACCACATGGAACAAAATGGCGTCGGATGAATATGGTTTCTATTCCAACGTGAATCCGCAGAAAGACCATCCACGCTGGAGCCAGGCCAGCGAGCGCCGTATTGGCGAGTTCCGCAAGCGCCCAACCTTGATGTTCAATGGCTATGGTGATCAGGTAGCAAGCCTTTACTCCGGCATGGACCTGCAAAAGAATTACTGATGAAACAGCTGCCGGAAAAGTTCGTCCGCGCATTGAAAGTGCCGGTATTTCTCCTCAGTCTTGGGCCGGCCTTTGTGCTCACGTGGAAAGGCTTTCACGATGGCCTGGGCGCGAATCCCATTGACGTGATCACGCGCACCACAGGTAGATGGACGCTTACTTTCCTGCTGATCACGCTCAGCGTCACGCCGGTGCGCAAGCTGAGCGGCCTGACCTGGCTGATCCGCTACCGCCGCATGCTGGGACTGTTCGCATTCTTTTACGGGTCACTGCACTTGATGACCTATGTTTGGCTCGACAAATTTTTTGATGTTCATGGAATGCTGCACGATATCGCCAAGCGCCGCTTCATCACCGCCGGCATGACTGCGTGGTTCCTGATGCTGCCGCTGGCCTTGACTTCCACCACCGGCTGGATCCGCCGCATAGGCGGCAAGCGCTGGCAAAGGCTGCATCGCCTCATCTACTTCAGTGCGGCTGCCGGGGTGATTCACTTCATTTGGCTGGTCAAGGCCGACCTCCGCCGCCCATTTACCTATGGCGCAGTTCTGCTGGCCCTTCTGGCTTATCGAATAATTGCCTGGCTGGTGGCGCGAGTGCGCGCGCGACGCATGCTGGCCGCTCAGCAAACGGTCCGAGCATAGAGACTTTCCCAATGCAGCAAGCGCAGAATGCCAAAGGCGCATCCCGATCAACTCAAGATGCGCCTTCGTTATTCAAAATTCTATTTCGATCAATGAAAATTCAGCCTGATGATGGTTGATTGTTCAATGGGCTGGCCATTCAGCTTGGCCGGCTTGAATTGATAGCCCATTGCCGCCTGGAACGCTGCATCCTTGAAGATGGGCTGACCGCTGATGAACTTCGGATCATGCGGTTTTCCGTCTTTTCCCACGGTAACCTGGACGACTGCAGGACCGGTTATGCCTCGTGCCTTGGCAATGGCTGGATAAACCAACGGCCCAGTCCTGAGTACCTGTAAGGGCTCAAGTTGCGATTGCTCAATTGCAGCTGCCGAAGGCGCTGACGAACTAACCGGACGCGCAAGGCTGGATAAAGGCGCACCTGCGTTTCCGCTGTCCGCGGTGAATGAGGGCGCAAGTTCCGGGGCCGCTGCGCCTGAATTCTGCCGCGCTATCCTCGACGCTCCAGTGCTGCCCAAAGTCGCCACAGTTACCGGCTTTTCCGCCGTAGCGGGCTTTTCTGCCTGCGCTGAACTTTTCTCTTCAACTCTTTTCGTTGATGGCTTCTCCGCTACAGGCTTTGTCGCCGCGGGCACAGCAATTGTGCTCGTGGCAGATGGCGATGTCCCGTTCACTACCGGTGAAACTGGCTGCGTACTGGCAGACGGTGCAGCCGGAGACATGTTGGCAGCTTCCTGCGTCTGCTGCGGCGCTGCCGTCTTAGGCTTCTGCATCTTGAGGAAAACGAAAGTTGACGCGGCTGCGATTACCAGCACCGCGACCACTCCGATCATCATGAAGCTGTTGCCGGGTTTCTTGTCTTCAGCTGCCATTGAATCGAACGTGCCAAAACTTGCTCGCGGAGCGGCGTCAACGCGCTTTTCCTCTTTCCTGGGCGGCATTGCCAGTGGAACCACTTCCAACGGCACGCTCTTGCTGGATTCAACCTTGGCCGGAGCAGGAGCAGCGCCACGAGGCCCTGACGATGAAGGCTTGATCACAACGGCCGGTGGAGCTGCGTGCGATGGCGGAGTTGCTTGCGACGTAGCTGTTGGGATCACCACAGGTTTTGCCGTGATGCTGGGCGCGGCGGGCTTTGGCGCTTCAGCCTGAGGATTTTCATCGCGGGCGCGACGCTCTTTTTGCAGCAACGCTGAAATCTGGTCACCCATGGTTTTCAATACAGCAACGTGGGTGATGGTAAAGGCATGCGGCGTGGGCGCAAATGCGGCCAGCACTCCGATCACACGGTTCTCTTCCCGAATGGGCGTCACCACCATCGACC
>DATBVH010000288.1:0-6611 GCA_036515395.1 Candidatus Angelobacter sp. | reverse complement strand
TCATGCAGGAACTGGGCTTGGGACCGCAATACTTTCTGGCTGTCCGAGAGGCGGTCCAGCAAGGCAGATGGCAAACGGCAAAGAGCCCAAAAGCCTATCTGAAGACAGCGGCTAGACGGCAGGCGCTGAAGTCCGGCATGGTGAACGACGCAAGCCGTGATCTGGTGCAGGTCGGAAGCAGCCGCAACGAAGGCGAGGAAACATCAGGCGAGGAAGCCCTGGAATATCTTGGGCACCATTACGACACCGCCGAAGCCGCCAAAGGGGAAGACGGAATCTGGCGGGCTGGAGCGGGGGGAGCGCCAGATCCCGGCGATCCCATTGAGGAGCATGAGAGTTACCGGGAATGGCTGGCTTCTGGAATGCCACAGGAACTTGCGATTGTGACGCCGCCGTCAGAGGAATGGAAAACCACAGTCCGCGAAATGAACGACAGCTTTGAAGGGCTTGATCTTGAGGCGCGGCCGTCGATAAGGCCCGACTGGAACAAATGGGCGGCAGCGGCTGGGCTGGACGAATGGGAGAAAAAGGTGCTCAGGTGTCGACTTGCCGGGATAAGCCGCGAGCAGGCCATGGGGCTACTGCCGGACGAAGAGTCGCGGAAGGCGCTGCAGGCGGCCTGGAAACGCTTTGACCGGAATGGGATGGACTGGTTACGGGAGGCGGCAAAAATAAAGTTGAAAAAAAGTGTCCCGGAGGGTGGGCCTTTTCGACACTAGTAAGTAGAGGGGAAAGTTAGAAGAGAGTGCCAAAATCGCCGTAATTGAATTTGCCTAAAGAGGCAGGAGTCAGGAAATGTGTTCCTGCCTTGCTGCCTCAAGGCATTCGATAATGTCTCGGTAGAACTCCCTGACGCGGCGTTGTCACAATCGGCTGCACCGGGGCCCTTCGACTTTACCTCGCTCCTCTCGTCGCGCGGTGACGCTCAGGATGACAGATTGAAATGGCATCGTTGAACACTGGAATGTAGCAGCCAAAAAATCGAAAAGCAAAAATCAACAGCCACCCGGAAGGGCGGCTTTTTATTTGGAGAAAAACATGCCGAACGAAAACAAGACCATCGCCAAAGAAGAAATCATTGCTGCCATCAAGGAATCCGCCGAGAAGCTGGGACGCCCACCGAAATTCTCGGAGTTCACGAGCGCGTTTCCAACCATCAAAATGGGCACGATCCGGAAATATGCCGGGACGTACACACTGGCGCTGCGGGAGGCCGGCATAGACTGCCTGGGGTCGGGCTTTGAGGTAGCGATGGACGAGCTGTTCCGGGAATGGGCGTTGATCGTGCGCAAAATGAAGAAGCTGCCCACCATGACGGAATATGAGCATGAAAGCAGGTACAGCGTGCGTCCGCTGACGGGGCGATTCAAGAGGTGGGCGCAGATGCCGCGAGGTATGCATGAATATGCGCGGCAGCAGAAACTGGATGTCGAGTATGCGGACGTGATGAACATGATTCAAGAGCATTACAAGGGTGAACCGGAGTCTGCATGGATGTTGGAGCGTCCGGTGGATTTAAAGGCAACGGGAGCGTATGAGCTGCCGGACCGTCCGGTGTATGGGCCTCCGCTGACGACGATGCACATGTCGTGCGGGCCGACAAACGAGCAAGGGGTGCTGTTTCTGTTTGCGCTGCTGGCGAAAGACCTGGGATTTGTGGTGGAGCTGATAAGGACGGAGTTCCCGGATTGCCAGGCGCTGCGGAATGTGGGCCTGGAGAGGTGGCAGCGGGTGTGGATTGAGTTCGAGTACGAGAGCCGAAACTTTTTGAAGCATTTTCATGATGCAAGCAAAGCGGACATCATTGTGTGCTGGACGCATAATTGGCCGGAGTGTCCGTTGCCGGTGATTGAGCTGAAGGGATTGGTGAAGAGGTTGGGGTGAGGAGGGTCATGATTTAAGTCCGAGCATGCTTCGCAAAGCCGAACTAATTTCATGCCAATCGTTTACCCAGACCAACCTAATGCCGAGATGAGCTACTGCGGCTTCAATCCAAGATTTCTCTTCAGGGCTATCGGGAATTTTGTTGAGCCAGTAATGGAGAGTGGAAGAAGCAGCATTTTGTTGAATGCTCTGCAATTCTCTAAGACGATTCTGATGCATGATTCCCAACCAACGTCTCAGATTGGGATCCGAGAATGACAATCCAACGAAGACCACCGGTCGTGACATGCAGCTTTCAAAAAAAATCGATGATTGCCATGTAAAACCACTATTTGCCACCTGTAAATACTCAGTTTCGGAAAATACCAGCTTGTCGGTCGAGTGCCAGTTAGAAGACGGGTGTCCCTCGATGGGAACCAACCCGTGGCAGAAGATGTATGGAATGCGGTCTAAATTTCGATTTGAGACTGATCGCGTTACTCTGTCGAGTAGAGCCTTCGGACTATGCGGCTCAGTGGCTGAGGCCCTGGCATTGATTAATGCATACAAGAGAGGTTCGGCGTTAAAGGAGATTATTGCGGCCGGCTTGAAATGAGCAGCTTCAGAATCAATTACAACCCTTGAAAGCTGGATTGCGGAAACCGATTGAAAATGAGACAACATTATGCTCTCAAAGTCCTTCCACATCGGAGGTGTCATGTTACCAGGGTGGAAGGCAGCCAATCCTCGCCTGAAAATCTTCCATTCTTGCGCTGTTAGATCTTGCTTGATATTGGCATATAACTTTTCCGAAAGTAGCTGCGCGAATGCATCTGAGGACAGGCCGAGACGATCGCGAGCTGCCTGAATTAAGGCATCAAGTCCAAACCCTGAGCTCAACTTAGACGTAAGACCCTTGGCTTTGGCAACGCCGATGTCTTGTGCAATTAAGCCGAACACTAATGCGTACCAGTTCGGGAACATCGGATAAGATGTGCCTGCACCGATACAGAGCGTCCATCCAGCAGCTCTTTGCCGGAGGATTCGATTTAGATCCGGCATCATCAGCCCAGGTTTAGCCATCCACGCTCCCTAAGACATTTTGTGCCGCCCCGCTGGGGCTCACGTTTATTTTATGCTTACCCAGGCTTACGGCTTCGCGTTCGCTCGCCTTAGCCTGGGCTAACTCATTTCGCACCTCCGGCGCTGGGCCAACCTTGGAACGAGAGTTTTTCGTGTTCCGAAAACTTATTCAGAGCCACAACCACAGCCGAGGGCGGCTGTGCCACACGATTTTCGAGCGCAGGCGAGGGCACCTCCACCCCATCGCGCAAAATTTCGCGCTCTGGGGACCCCGGCGCCTGCGGTCCACAAGCATTTAGGTGCACAGGCAAGAGTGCCCATTCGACAAGCTCAGGGCAGGCTCTGTGCCACACGGCATTATCCTCGCTTCTTCTTATGCCGCTTCTCCGCACGCTTCGGCTTGTCCTCCATCACGGCGAACTGGACTTTTCTTTGCATGTGGTCAATGCGGTCAACGATCACGCGAACTTTGTCGCCGATGGAGTAGGTCTTCTTTGATCGGGCGCCGATGATCTGGCGGGTGTTTTCGTGGTAGGAATAATTGTCATCTAAGAGGGAGTTGAGCGGCACCAGGCCTTCAATGAACAACTCCGTCAACTCCACGAAAATTCCGAACTTGGTGACGCTGACGATCAGGCCGTCAAAATCCTCGCCCACGCGCTGTTCCATAAATTTGAGTTTCTTCCATTCCAGCAGTTCGCGTTCGGCCTCAGCGGCGGCGCGCTCTGATGTGCTGGAGCTTTCAGCAATCTCATGCAGTTCAGGCTCAGAGATGGGGCCGCCGAGAGGCGTGGAGGAAAGTCGCCGCCTGGCCGACGAACCTTTTTCTGCGCGCTTGGACCACGGGGATGCGGCTTCATGCGATTGCTGGGCGCGGAAGCGGAGAGGGACACCGCTTTCTGAAGGTGAGTGGCGGGCAGCGTTTATCGGGTGATCGGGTGATCCGGTGATCTGGTGATCGGAAGTCGCGGCACCCGCTTTCTCGTCATTCCGCAGCACCCATTTCAGAATGCGATGGATGATGAGATCAGGGTAGCGGCGGATGGGCGAGGTGAAGTGCGTGTAAGCGGGCGCGGCCAGGGCAAAATGGCCGTCATTGACTTCTGAATAGCGCGCCTGCTTGAGCGAGCGCAGCATCAGGAAAGAAAGCACGCGCTCTTCCGGCTTGCCGGAAATCTTCTGGACGAGCTTCTGATACATGCGCGGCGTTACGTGGACTTCTTCCGGCAATTCGACAGTGGGGGCGCGGCGGCCTGAGCCCTGGTAATGCCGCTTATCGCCACGCGTTTGAACCCGCTTAATTGGCAGCGCACCGACGCCGAGCGAATAGCCAAAGCTGGCCGCAATAGTTTCAAACTCATAGATGCGCTTGGCATCAGGCTTTTCATGGATGCGATACAGGCTGGGCACGCCGCGCTGTTCCAGGTGCGAGGCCACGGTCTCATTGGCGGCGAGCATAAATTCTTCAATCAGCCGATGCGCCCAGTTACGCTCTGACGGCGCAACGCTCTTCATGAGGCCAAACTCGTCAAACTCGATCACCGGCTCCGGCAGGTCAAAATCGATAGACCCGCGCTTGACGCGCTTGCGATTGAGAATCTGCGCCAGCTCGTACATGAGGTCAAAGTTTTCTGCCAGCGCAGAATATTTCTGGCGCATAGGCTTATCGCCTTCAATCACGGCGTTCACGTCGGTATAGGTCATGCGCTGGGCGGAGCGGATCACGCCTTCCGCCAGCTCGTAATATGCGATCTCACCGTTGGGCTCAATTTCCATGATGCAGCTCAGCACCAGGCGTTCAACGTCGGGGCGCAGGCTGCAAATGTCGGTGGAAAGTTCCAGCGGCAGCATGGGGACGGCGCGGTCAGGAAAATAAACGGACGTGCCGCGCTTGCGCGCCTCTTCATCAATGGCCGAGCCATCGTCCACGTATTGAGCCACGTCAGCAATGTGGACTTGAAGCTCGTAATTGCCGTTATCGAGGCGCGTGACCAGCACGGCATCGTCAAAGTCGCGGGCGGTCTCGCCGTCAATGGTCACGATAGGCAGGTGGCGGAAGTCGCGGCGGGCGGCGATTTCTTTTTGCGGAACAACAGGGTCGATCTCCTGCGCTTCTTCCAGCACCTCCGCCGGGAAGACGTGCGGGATGTGGTGCTTGCGGATGATCATTTCCACGTCAACGCCGAAATCGTCCTCATAGCCGAGGATTTCTGTGACGCGTCCGCGTGGGCTCTGCGTGGCGGAAGGCCACTGGATGATTTCTACTTCGACAACCACGTTTTCCAGGTCGTCCCAGTTTTTGCGCTGGGCTTCTTTGCCCAGGACGCGGTGGGGGCTGGAGCGGGCGGGGTGTTTGGGAGTGGGAGCTTTTCCCATCGGGTGATCGGGTGATCCGGTGATCTGGTGATCGGAGGATGGTCCACGATCCTGGTAGTGAGTCGCAGATTTCTCATCTTCCACCTGCGGGTACTCCATCCCGGGTGGAATGATGATTTCCATGGCCAGCTTTTCATCGATCGGGCTGACGAAGTTACGGCCAGGGCCATAGTGGAAGATGCCGACCACGGTTTCCTGCTCGCGCTCCATCACGCGGACGATCCGGCCTTCCGCTTTGCCGTCATGCCGGAGACGGCCCATTTCGACCAATACCTGGTCACCATGCATGGCGTTGCCGACTTCTGGCGGAGGAATAAAGATGTCACCCTGGAGCTTGCCTTGGGCGCGGGCGGGAAGGGAGCCGGGTTCGGGGATGACGAAGCCGTAGCCGTCGCGATGCATACGTAACCGGCCCACGACCAAGTCCTGATTGCTGGCGGAGGTCGGTAGGCCCCAGCGCTCTTTGCCAATGGCGATGAGCTTGCGCCGGCGCGTGAGGTCGCGCAAAAGCTGTTGCAGGATGCGGCGATCTTTTCCCTTCAGACCAAGGTCATGGATGAGCTGCTTGAAGCCGGCCATGTGCTTAGGCTGTTTCGAGACGTAATGGAGGATTTGCTGTTCAGTGAGCATTCAAATGATTAAGTGCAAGAATCGGGTAAAAGCATGGCATTATCAATTTGGTTAATGGTAAATTGGTAACCGCAAATCGTGGAACCGGCGAGTGGGAGCAGGCACGACGCTGCAAAAGATCACCGATTCCTCTTAATCCTATCCTAGCGCGAAAAGGATTTTCCTTCTAAGGGGCTTGCCCGATATAAGAAATGCCAACAACGGAGGAATATTTACACCAGTGAAAGCAGTGCCCGGGGAGATGGATGTGGAGAGGCATTGCGTGAAGGCATCGCCAAACCAGAGATTCTGGAGTTGGCGGGATAACCGGGAGTTTGGTTATCAACGTGCCGTCGCCTTACTTGGTTGTCCCCCATCAGCCAATATGTATTCATAGCAGCGGGCGAAAAGTAGCTGGCTGCGCATTACCATCAGAATCGAAAGGATGTAGAAACTAATGTGGAAGCCTGCTAGCACGACGCCGACGACGAATCCGAACCAAAAACCAGCAGCGGAACCGGAGAAAACAATTATGAGCACTACCCCCACTCAGCCTAGCGAGCCGACGCCAGTCGCCGCGCCTCGCAATGCCGTACTCAACAACACGGAGCAAGCCACCATTGGCAAGTCGCTCGTCATTAAGGGCGAAGTGACCGGCTCTGAATCGCTTTACATCGACG
>DATBVH010000287.1:0-5637 GCA_036515395.1 Candidatus Angelobacter sp. | reverse complement strand
TTTTCCTTGAAGGTCTTTGTAGAGCTGCAGGTAAGGGGCAAGCGCAGCCGTCGCCGCCTTTGGACTATGCACAATGGCGTCAGTCAAAGTGCGTCCCGCCTTCATGTACTGCTCCGCGAGCTCAATCTCCTCATCGAGCATGGTGCGGCTGCTAGCATTCGCAGCAAACCCGCGCGCCTTTGCGATCCGGTCCTGCAGCAATTTGCCGTGCTGCTCGAACTCCTCCACTTTGTTTTGTTGTTCGTCTCCTTTTGCGCTGAATACTGCCGACACGTCCGCCCGAGTCAAATCGTTGTACACGCCAGCCTCAATGTGGTTCTGGATTGCTGAACCAGTGGCCGCCACCTCGCTCGTAGTCCTTTCGCCTGACGCAATCGCCCAGAATCCGGTGACGCTCACGCTTGCCACGAAGACCAGACTGGTTATAGTCAAGGCCAACAGTTTTGTTTTGATGGTCAATTGCATTGCTGTTCTTTCGGGTCGCCGCGCCGCTTTACATCCTCAGTTTGTAGCCAGGATCAGCAGCAGCCAGGCCATCAATCTTCACTGCTTTCACTCCGCCATCGCTCCCGTCACCGTGGAAATCGAGTGCTTTTACAAATCCAATTGCTCCGGGCGAAGACACGATGAAGCTCTTCAATGCCGCCACGCTCGGTACCACCTTCGGCGGAGTTGCAGATTTTCCGGTGAATGCCGCCTGTAAGAAATACTTGCTGAAATCGGCATCGCTCATCCGACACACCGTCTTTAAGAATGCCGCCCGTTCTAATGATCCCGTGACCATCACCGGCGCAACTGACTTGCCCGTGTCCCAATGACTGCGGTCTGACAAAAACAGTTTTTTCAATTCTGCCGTGCTCAAGTTATCAACCGGATTCGCGGCATTAACAATCACCACGATGGCATCTCCCGCTAAGGCCAATGGCGCCATAACCAGGCACAGAATCATCAACGCAATTGCGCGAAGCATCACAGGCATAAGTTTTGTCGTCATGGTCGTCACTC
The DNA here is from genome assembly GCA_036515395.1 of Candidatus Angelobacter sp. Lineage (GTDB taxonomy): Bacteria > Acidobacteriota > Terriglobia > Terriglobales > Acidobacteriaceae > Angelobacter. The sequence goes on along the minus strand of DATBVH010000287.1, from coordinate 4,632 downwards.
TAAAAGGTGAAAGCAAACTGGGTATCCAATCCGTTGCTGCTCGGGACTCCTCGTCTCTGCGCCCGGTCATATTGCAGTTTGAAGGCGGTGTGCTCAGTGAAGTCATAGCGAAGGCCTACTGACCCACCATTCCTGCGTCCAACGACTGGTCCGTCAGTCGGATCGCCATATATAGGTTCGTTTGCCCCAGCATTGATGTATTCGTAACGAAAATATGGACGATACGATTTGATCCTGCGCGAGAACTGGGTGTAAAAAGCAGGCGTGTGAAAAACACCCGGCGCACCCGTGCTGCTGCCGACATGCCGCACCAGCATTGCCTCATTTAGAAATTCATAGGTCGAGTTCAAATACACGAAATGAATTGTCGAGATCAGCTCCGGGTGATTTATGTTGTCGGAAAAGGTCAGGTAATCGTGATAGATGGAAAACCCCAGGTCGACGCCATTAAGCCACGCCGGATGGGCCGACAGCGCCACGTTGAACGACTTGCCGTTATTAGTATCTTGCGCGTTTTGAGCAGGCTCTCCGCCTAGCAGCTGATTACGCCCATTACCGACTTCAGCCACATAGCTCAGCTCCAATTTGCCGGAAGGAATAAGCCCGCTGGTCGTGAGTCCGACTTCCTGCAGCGGCAAGAATCCTCCGGCATCGTCGAACGCATACATGAACGGCCGGTCAACCGTGGTCTGGAACCATGACCCTTGGTGAAAGGCGGTGTTGTAGTAGCCGATCGATGTGTGATAACGCCCTATGGCGGCAGTGAAATAATCGTTATGCCGGTACTGCAGCAGCAATCTCTCGATGTCAGGCGTTATGGTGTTGTCCGTCGATGACAAAAATAAGATTTCGGCTAACGCAGAAACCTTCTCCGACAAGTGCGCCGTCATGAACAGGTCGAGAGATCCGATCTCAAAAGTATTGGCGCTTGGCTTCAGGTCGGCAGTTTCAAAGCCCACATCTCCGAAAACATTCAGCTTGAGTCGATCATTAACGCTATTTACTCTTGGTTCCTCGACTGCAGGCGCCGGTGCAGGCATTTCCGCAGCTTGTTTTTCCTGCAACTGCTTGACCTTTGCTTCAAGTTCGTTAATGCGCTGCAACAGGGACTGATCGGAGTCACTCTGATGCGGCGCGACATCCGGAGCTTGTTGCCCATGCGTCACAAGCGCAAATCCCACGCACAACGCAAGACCCAGAACACTTGGCAGCTTTTGGAAAAGCCAGCGTAGCAATTTGATCATGATTCGCCCTCGTCGCAAGCGCGCGTCCAGCACTAGACCTGATTCATCTGGTCACTTCTAACTTCGGTAGGCCGGGGCGAAACTTTAGCGGAAGGGAAGCAACGCCAGTACGAGCAGATAAGACTGCTATGGTCCAAGCGGATGGGTGCCCAACGAATATGTCTGGAAATCCCTCAGGGAAAGTCAGCGTGCGCTCGCCTCCTCTGCCGTATCCACCATCAGGCAAGCTTTCTCTATGTCCAACACGTGCAGCAACCGTCCTTTTAACTTGTGAATTCCTAATATGAGGTTGCGAACTGAAGGTCGTACGGTTTCCGGTGGAGTTTCAAATGTGCTTTCCTCGACTTCCACCACATCGCCGATTTCATCCACCAGCAGGCTGACCGCGCCGTCCACAGATCGCACCACCACATTCATCGCCAGGGCCCCGGCCGGTGCAGGTCCCAGCTCAAGACGTCGCCGCAAGTTGACTGCGGTGACGATCTGGCCGCGTAAATTTATAAGCCCACTGACTACGGCTGGCGCAAGCGGGACCTTCGTCATTTCAAGCGATCGAATGACCTCCTGAACACCCTTCAGTTCCACCCCGAACAGCAGCTTGTCCAGATAGAAAGTGCAAAATTGTGACGTGTTTGCCATGGCTAGTTTGCTAACTCCACTGGGGTGTTCGCGTGGCTGGTTCGCGCCACATTTGAATCCGCGGCTCGCAAAATCGCTGGGATATCGAGCAACTCGGTCACCCGGTTGCCGATCACCACTGAATAAAGGACTGCTGCCCGTGTCGCTGGTGACCTTACATCCGCGGGATCTTCAACGATGTCCAGAATGCTTTCCACTACCAGACCGAAAGTTCGTCCCTCGTGATTTAGTACCAGCACGTTGATTGCTCCCGAATCCGCCGTGGGCGGAGCCTGTAGCGCGCGCAGCTTATTACGCCGTTCTTCAAGCACCACATTCAGACGAATCAAAGGCAGAATCTGGCCCCGGTACTGCGTCACCCACTGCCCGCCCGACGTCTCCACCTGAGCTACGGGAAACTCCTCCAACCGCGCGAGTATTCCCAGTGGTATCGCCATGCGTGAATCCCCGGGTCCCGCGAACAGCAGGAAAGTTTGCTTTGCTTCCTGGCTCGCAGATTCAGCGACTTGTTTGCTCAAGGCGCGTTCGCGCGTCTCGGTCACCACACCGGCTCTTTGAGCCAGGCCCAGGACGTCCAGGATCAACGCGACTTTGCCATCGCCCATAATGCTTGAACCAGCAAACGTCTTCACTACCTTGAGCTGCTTGCGTAACGGCTTCACCACAATTTCTTCTGTATCGTTAATCTGGTCGACGATTAATCCGAACTGGCGCCCGTCCGCCTGCAACACCACAATATTGACGACCCCATCGGTCGGCCTGCCCCGATTCGAATCTGCCTCTAATTTGAGTTGGCGGTCCAGATACACCAGTGGCAACAGCTGTCCACGTAGCCTGTACACCGGGGCGCCATGCACCAGTTCTATAGCAGTGCTTACTTTGTCCGGCTCAATCCGCACCAGTTCCAGCAAACTCACTTGTGGGATCGCGTATCGTTCGCCGCAGCAGGTGACAACCAGCGCCGGAATGATGGCCAGTGTCAACGGAATCTTTACCCGCACGGTTGTGCCTTGCCCGCGACTGGACTGAACATCCACATTGCCGCCGATTTTTTCAACGTTCGTCTTCACCACGTCCATACCCACTCCTCGCCCGGACACGTTCGTGACTTTTTCCGCGGTAGAAAAACCCGGCAAAAATATGAGGTTGTAAATTTCACGTTCCGTCATTCGGGCAGCCTGCTCGGCCGCAATCACTCCGCGTTCAACTGCCTTCTGGCGAATGCGCTCCGCATTCAACCCCGCGCCATCATCGCTGATTTCAATGTTGACCTGTCCGCCCTCGTGAAATGCCCGCAGCATGAGGCGTCCCGCCGGATTTTTGCCCGCCTTCACGCGGTCCGCGGGTAGTTCGATTCCGTGGTCCACGGAATTTCGTACCAGATGTGTGAGCGGATCTTTGATTGCCTCGATAATGGTTTTATCCAGTTCGGTCTTCTCGCCTTCCATCTGGATGCCTACCTCTTTATTACAACCCAACGCCACATCACGCACGGTTCGCGGAAACTGGCTCCAGATGTTTCCGATGGGTTGCATGCGGGTCTTCATGACCTCTTCCTGTAATTCAGTGGCGATCAGGTTCATTCGCTGTGAGACGGCCTGCAGCGCGGCATCACCCAGCGTATTTGCAATTTGCAGCAGCTGATTGCGGGCCAGCACCAGTTCACCGACCTGTGTCATCAGCTTGTCGAGAAGATTTACGCCGACGCGAATCGTCTCGGGCGCCGCATCGCGTGGCTTCGCCTCAGCAACTTGCGCTGAGGGCTGATCCTCAGTTTTTGTCGGAACTTTGGCCTGGTAATTAACGGGTAGGGCACGACTTCCAGTCGTGCCATCATCCTGCTCAAAAGAACTTTCGGCACGGCTGGAAGCCGCGCCCTTCGCCAATTCAACTGTGGCGGGAGTCGCCACTACTCGCGCCAGTGCAGCGGCCTTGTTTTTTTTAGATGGTTTCGAAGCTTTGTTTACCGCCGCCATCGGTTCGGGCGAAACTTTCGCAGCCACGGCCGCTAATGTCGATCTTTCGGGTGCGGCACATGCGCCGGATTGTAATTGGGTCAACCTTTCCCGCAGCTCGGGATAGTCACTCGCGCCATCCGCGCCGGTCGACTCGATCTCTTTCAGCATCTGCCGGATTGCATCCACCATGCCCAACAGCGCGGTGGTAATTTCCGGATTCAGCATCATTTGACCATCGCGCAGCCGGGTCAACAGGTTTTCTCCCACGTGCGCCACTTTTTCCAAGTTGTTGAACCCCAGAAAACCGCACGTACCTTTAATGGTGTGAATGGTGCGGAACACCCCTGCGAGCGCATCCTTATCTTTGGGATTTTTTTCCAGCCCGACAAGGTCTCGATCCAGCCGGTCAAGATTTTCCCGGCTCTCGATCAGAAAATCTTTGACGATCTCACCATCGCTCATGGCCGTCGTTGCCTTTCTGGAGTAGAACCGCGCGCTGAGGAGTCTTGCTGTTTCAGAAACCGGCTGACTATTCTCTTTAAGCGGCGAACCATTGGCTGGAGGCGAGCGGCTTTCGCCTTGAGAATAGTCAGTCCAGTCGCATGAGATTCCTATCGTCCGTTCCGGGCATTTTCATTACTCGAAAATCGCCGCTATGCGCTTAAAGCGACGTATGTGACTATTTCACTGCTGTCCCGTCTAAGTCAGCTGCGTCTTCCGCCCTTCTAAGGAGAAAACTTACATGAAGAGATTTCTGCTACCGATTCTCACTTTTGCGCTGTTAAGCGCCA
>DATBVH010000286.1:0-2569 GCA_036515395.1 Candidatus Angelobacter sp. | reverse complement strand
GCGCCTTGCCAGTCGCGCGGCGTCTCCGGCCCAGCCAGATTTTGCAGGATAGGCTGCGCGTCTCCGTACGACAGCGGCGTTGTCGGAATCTTCGGCATGTCCGCTGCCTTCTCCGGTGGCACGCGTTTCGATTCCGGCAGATCGACGGTAGAAGCAAATCCCGGCGTCGTAGGATCGCCCGGATACTTAAACATGTACTGAATCGACCCGCGCTGCACGCCGCTCTCCGGACGCCACGGCCCCTTCGGGTAAGCGTCGCCCTTGAAGTAACCGTCATCAATCGGATCGGAATAAATGATCACTCCCGCCGCGCCGTGCTCTTCCGCCACAAAACTTTTTACGCCGCGAAAATTATCTCCATAACGGACAATCACGATCTTGCCCTTCACATCGATCTTGAGGTCCTCTAGCTTCTTAAAATCTTCCGGCCTGCCATAATTCGCGTATACGATTTCCGCCTCAACGTCGCCAGAAGGTGACGACCCATTAAACGGCATCACCACTTTCGGATTGTCGGCCAGCGGATCGCCATCGACATGCTCCGGCCGCGGACCATTCATCTTCACGTTGGCCGGCGCGGTCACCGTCACGCTGATCTCCGACGGACGATTCATCCACACCGAATACTTGACCTCTTCCGTCTCCAGACCGGCAATGTCAAAGTGCTTGGCCACATGGTCTGCCGTGGCTTTATCTTCCACCGATCCGGCGATGTGAGGCTGCGCCGTCAGGATTTTTAAATGCTGCTCCGCGCGCGCCGGGCTGGGATACGTCAAAAACTGTTCGTCGATCTGATATTGCTTGGCGAAATCCCGGAAGCCAAAAATCTGCGTGGGGACAGCTTGTGCCGATCCCTTCTGCGTCGATGAGCCAGCTGCGGGCAAGCCCTGTGCCGGAACGCCCTGCGGGGGACTAACTTGAGAAGCCGCGTTTGGGCTTGGATTGCTCTGCGCGCTGTTGGCTGGCGAACCACTTTGGTTCCTTGCGGCGGGGTTCTGCAAGGCAAAACTAGAAATCGCAAAGACTGATATGACAACGAATAATTTAGCGCGTTTCAATTCCTTCTCCTGATTTAAAGACTCGTCATCCCGAACCCCGGCAACGAGGGCGCGCTTTTAGCGGCCCCATTTACGCGCCGTTTTTGCGCGTGAATTGGCCGATCAGCGCCCAAGCAGGGGTGAGGGACCTTGTGTTTTCTTTCGAAAAAATGCTGCACTCACAAATCCTGACCGCTTACATCTGCTCACACTGCTTTGCTGTGTGCCAACGGCTAGCAGCCATGAGCTAACCGCTAACTACTAAATACCAATTACCAAATACCGCTGCTGCGCAAACAAAAAAGCTTACACTATACAGTGACTTTTATTCGAATCCAGGGCTTGAAGAATTGAGAACGGACACGCAGAGCGATGGCGGAGCATTGCCGCCAGACATTGCCACTCTCACGGAAGCCACCACGCTTCCGCGCGCTGACGCCTCTGGCGGACTGGCCCTGGGTTCTGTGACCGATGCCGCCGTTACAGACGGCGCTGAAACCACCGTCATTGACATTCCGCGCATGGGCCGCGCCCTGCGCCATCGCGACTTCCGGCTCTTCTGGACCGGCAACTTCCTCTCCAACATCGGCACCTGGATGCAGAACATCGCCCAGGGCTGGCTGGTGCTGCAGCTCACCAACTCCGCCTTCTGGCTCGGAGTGGTCGGCTTTGCCGCATCGTTTCCCATTCTGCTGTTTGCGCTCATCGGCGGCGTAATTGCTGACCACGTCAACAAGCGCAAGATGCTCATGGTGACGCAATCCGCCATGATGACCTTTGCTTTCATCATGGCCGGGCTGGCGTATTTCAAAGTCATCAACGTGCATGAGATTGTTTTTCTCGCGCTCGGCACCGGCATCGCCATGTCGCTCAATACGCCAACCTATCAGGCGCTGGTGCCGCAACTTGTGCCGCGAGAAGATCTCACCAACGCCATCGCGCTCAACTCGGCGCAGTTCAATATGTCGCGCGTGCTCGGTCCAACGCTTGGCGGCTTTGCCATGGCGCTCTTCGGCGTGGCCGGAAATTTCTTTCTCAACGGACTCAGCTTTCTCGCCGTGCTCATCGCGCTTACCCGCATCCGATACATCGAGCCTGCCACTCCAAAGGAAGGGCATCTCTGGGAAAAGCTGAAACAGGGCTTTACATATGCCTTCCGGCATTCAGCCATGTCGTCTCTGATTCTGCTGGTGGCCATCGGCAGCCTGCTGGCTATTCCTTATCTCACCTTTGTGCCTTACTTCGCCCGCGACGTTCTGGGCACCGACGAGCCCGGCCTCGGCATCCTGATGGCCTGTTCCGGCGCGGGCGCATTTCTCGGCGCTATTACCATTGCGTCGCTCATGCATATTCGGCGGCGCGGGTTGTTCGTGGTCCGCGCTCTGGCCGGATTCTATGCCGCTATCATCGCTTTCACCTTCTCGCGCAACTTCTATCTTTCCGGACTGCTGCTCGTCGTCGCCGGCTATTGCATGATCATCTCCGTGGCCACCATCAACTCTCTGCTGCAACACCTGGCAGAAGACCACATG
>DATBVH010000285.1:0-7865 GCA_036515395.1 Candidatus Angelobacter sp. | reverse complement strand
TCCGGTCGCATTCCAGACACGATCCCATCCTATGTCTCAGCTTTAATTAGACGCAAGTTTTTGTCCGTCCGTTGCTCCATGAACCCGGCCATTAGGACGGTGTCCTAGTTCCCTAACCTACACCGCTCGGGCATTCTGTGTAGCTCCCTAGGGTAAATGATGGTGAAAAGCTTAGAGCTTTCGCGGATAGGGGTTACGGAGAATTGGGCTAGAATCCGCACACATCTGAAATAAGAACCACAAAAATTCAATCGATTTAGGTTCATTTCGTCGTTTTTCCGGGGCGACGCATGTCCGGGGGTGTGTTGTGCGAATTTACGCCGTATGGGTCACCGTTCTGCTCCTCATTTGCTCGCTTTCAGCAGCGGCCGGAACCGCTTTTAAAGCCACTACTACCCTTACGGCAGAGACCTCAAACAATACCAGCGCGGCCAATACTTTTAGCACGCAGACCAACAATAATTTAGGGGCCACCAACATCAGCAAGGCCCCTATCCGCAGTCTCCTCTATCCCGGGTCCACCGCCAAAATTTACGCCCATCTGGTCCCCTGGTTCGGCTTTGGCGATCATATGGACGTGGGCTACGTTTCCAGTGACACCTTGCAGGTGCAAAAGCAGGTCAATGACATGCTAAGCCGCGGGATTGACGGGGCCATTATCGACTGGTATGGGCGCGGCCAATCCAGCGCGCACTTTGCTTCTTATGATCTGGGGGTTCAGGCCTTCATGCATGAGGCAGAACTCCATCCCGGCTTCAATTTCGCCATTATGCACGATGCCGGCGCGCTCAAGACCTGTGCTGCGACGATTGGCTGTGATGTTACGCAGACGCTTATCGATGACCTGAACTATGCCAACCTCACCTATTCGAGCTCGACCGCGTACGTTACCAGCGGCGGCCAGCCTGTCATTTACTTTTTTGGCCATGAGGCCTACACCATTGACTGGACGCGGGTCCGGGCAGGCGTGGCTGGCAATCCCATGTTCATCTTCCGCAATGGCAGCGGATTTACCAAACCTCAGACCAGCGGAGCTTTTTCCTGGATCGAGCCAACCACAGTATCCGCCACCAACTTGATGGCGATCAATTACCTGGATAACTACTACAAGACAGCGCTGGGATTTCCAACCGAGTATTCCACCGGCTCCGCTTACAAAGGATTTAATGACACGCTGGCATTGTGGGGAACGAACCGGATTATCGATCAGCAATGCGGCCAAACGTGGCTGGCCACACTTGCCGACGCCGGCAAATATTATTCTTCATTGAAGCAAATGCTGGGCATTCAATTGGTGACCTGGAACGACTATGAAGAGGCGTCAGAGATTGAAAGCGGTATCGACAATTGCGTGACCGTTGCGGCTACCGTGGCCGGCACAGTGGCTTCATGGAGCATCACCGGACAGATGAATACCGTGGACCACTTCACCGTATTCGCTTCACAGGACGGCGCCAATCTGATGTGGCTGGCTGATCTCCCAATGACGACCAGCTCGCTTGATCTGGCCACTTTTGGCCTGAATGCCGGCAATTACACCATCTTCGTCAAGGCAGTCGGTAAAGCGTCATTGACCAACAAGATGTCCAGCGGCGTGCAGGTCACCATAGCGAACCAGCCGCCCACCGTCGCGTTAAACATCACCAACTCATTGACGAAAAATTCTGTGACTGGATCAGTCGCCGCACCGGCGAGCATCACGGCTTCTACGGCGGGCTCCAGTGATCCGGATGGAACGATTGCGTCCAGCACCATCAATTTTGGCGACGGCAGCGCGCCCGTCAGCGGCTCCAGCGCTTCCCATACTTACAGCGTCGCGGGAACATACACAATTACAGGAACGGTTACAGACAATCTGGGCGCTACGGTCAGCAAGTCGGCAGCAATTGTTATTTCCAGCAGCATCAATCAGCCGCCAGTCGCTGCGATCTCGGCCACTCCCAACTCTGCCTATGCGCCTGCAACGGTTAGCGTGAGCGCAGCCGGGTCCTCTGATCCCGACGGAACCATTGCAAGCTCAGTCATCACCTTTGGCGATGGCACATCATCCAGCGCGCTGACTGCGTCACACACGTTTTCCGTAGCCGGTGTTTATACCATCACAGCCAAGGTCACCGACAATCTGGGCGCATCTTCCACGGCCACGACCAGCGTTACGGTAAAACCCCCGGAAGTCATCGTGAGCAGCCCAGCCGATGGCGCTTTCCTCACGTCACAGGGTCATGTGATTGCCAGCGGGTTCTCAGGCTCGCCCGTCATTGCCATGCAGATCTATGTGGACGGAGCCATTACTTATTCAGTGAATTCCGCGAATCTAAATGCCACGATCACCGTCGCCAGCGGGCCACACACGCTGCTGGTAAAGGGCTGGGACAACGCGGGACGGAATTTCTATAAGCAGGTAGCCGTCACCATCAACAAGCCGCCAGTCGCGGCGCTGACCTTATCTTCTGGATCGATTCTGGTCGGCGGATCAATCACCGCCTCGGCTGCCAACTCAACTGATTCTGATGGCACGATTGCCAGCACAGTCATCTCCTTTGGCGATGGATCGTCAGCAACGGCTGCCAGCGCATCGCACCAGTACAAAGCTGCGGGCAGCTACACGGTCAAAGCCACTGTCACTGACAACCTGGGTGCTTCGTCCAGCACCCTCACGACCGTTGTGGTGAAGCCGCAATTTGTCACCATTACCAGCCCGACGTTCACTTCCACCACATCGACTTCGGTCCGCGCCACGGGAACCTCTTCCTCGGGCTATCCGGTTGTGGCGACGCAGGTTTATCTGGACGGCGTGCTCAAATTCCAATCGTCAACGTCAACGGCAGACACAACTCTGCCTATTGCAGTCGGCACACACCAGCTCATTATCAAGGGTTGGGACTCTTCCGGCGCCTCGTTTATGTCGGCACGCAACATTACCAGAAACTAGAATTGCGCCCCTGAGTGCGCAGACGAGCGCAGATCAAGAGGCTAATGCCTGTTCACAACCCGATGACGATCATGGAGCGGCTGAATGTCGCGCGCGTTCGGCGTGGGGTAACGACGCTCAAACTCCGCAATCTGCGCCGCAGAAAAGGTAAGCATGGGCTTCAACAAATAAAAAGTGATGTTCTCCGTGCAGGGAGGAGTGGTGAGCGAACCGCCGTAGCTCCAGTAACCTGCATTGACATGATCGGGCGGCAGCAGTCCCTCCAGGTTGATCTCGACGTCTTTCGGCTTGTCGGGCGGCGGAAAATGGCTGAACAGAGCATTCAGTAGGTCCGTGGTCTGTTGCGAAGGTGTGCCCTCCTTAATCAGGATTGCAACGGCGGCCACGCAGCCGGGCTTTCCAGGTTCGCAGCCTTCCACCTCTCTGAGATGCACCAGGTGCAGGACCATGGGAAATCTGCGATTATCGATGGCCTCCTCACTCGGCCGGTGAAAATGAAACTCCAGCAGCTTGAACCTGCTGTTTGCGCTGCTTCCTATGTCGATCGTAGCGACCGGATTGCTGCTGCTCTTGTAATCAACTTTCAGGTTGTAAGGGTTATGGGGATAAATCACCAGGCTCGTGTTCTCGTTATAGCCATTAAACACGATAGCGGGTTGCGCGGATTCCGCTATTTTTGGAATGTTGATGGGGGCCTGCGGCAGCGGCAGCGCTCCGCTTTCATTGCATCTCCCGCACCAGCTCTGTTGTCCACTTGCGCCGTGGTCATAGCTGAACGGTTGGTCGGAGCACTCGCTGGCTGCTTTTTTGTCCTGGAGCGTGCCGGAAGTGGATAATGCGGGAAATCCCGAAAGTACCAGCAATGTCACAACAAGAATACGCACGATCATCTGTGCCTCCTGAAGTCCGTCGAATCAGAAATGCAATAGGGTTATTGAGAGGAATTGTAGGTGTTTCTCATTGCAATGCAAGCGCATTGCGCAAATTGTTTTATTAGAGTTCCATTTCGGGAGGCCGCTTGCTGAGAATTAGCTTTTGCCAAGGCCCCGCGTTCCTTCGCTGCTAAATAATGGACGCTTCAGGATCGATGTCCTTAACCTTCCCACACAAAAGCGTCAAAGCGGCGGCGGGTTTCAAAGCCCAGACGACGGTAGAGCTCCACTGCCTTGTGATTGGCTTCAGTCACGGTAAGGCTCAGGCCAAGGAAGTTGCGGGAGCGCAATTCCTGCGTGCAAAGTCCAAGTAGCGATTCGCCAATCCTGCGGCCGCGAAGCTCCGGCAGCACACAAACCTGCGTCACGTGGCCAACATCGTCGCGGACGCGCGAACAAAGCAACAAGCCGGCTATCGATCGCGTGGGTTTGTGCAAAGCCACAAACGATGCATGCGAGTCAAAAACGCCACATCCGGGAAAGCGGACAATGTTGTTCAGGAAGCGTAGAGAGCCGTTCAAGCTGCGGTATTGATCGTTGATTTCTGAATCAATGTGGCCACGATATGCCGTGGTAATCACTGCCGCACCGGGCTGGAAGTCCTGCTCTCCCCAGCGGCGAAACTCAATGTCGTGCATGGCTGCAATTTCCGGCCGCGCACTATTCCTTAACGGCAGCGTCATGAACAAGCGTGGATATTGGCGAAAGCCTTCGGCTAGAAATGGCCCACTCAGCACACCCGACTCATGCGGAAGCAGCTGCGCTTCAATGCGCTGTATCCCGGGTGATTGCTGCAAGGTATTGATCACGTGCACGGCCAGCCGATTTTCGACTGTGTCTCCGGGGATGCGTATTGTATCGTCAGCATAAAGATCGCCAATCACGCCCTTGCTGCCTTCATAGACAAAAAATGCGTAGCCGCCAATATGGCCATCTTCCACGGCGGCGTATCCGGGCAGAATTTTGGAGTCGATATAGCGCAGAATCATCTCGGCGGAGGGCCGGTAGTCCCATGACATCATCTGCGCCCACAACAGGGTTTCCCGTTCCAGCAATGGACGCAGGTTGTGGGAGCTGAAGTGCCTCAGGTCCAGAATCTCCACGCCAAAAGGGTGTGTCCGGTGTGTCTCGATAGGGGTATGAAGGCCCATGAAAAACTTTCCGTACCGCCCAGCAATTAGCGTAACTGGCGGCGAGCTAAGAGTCTAGCTTTGGTCCGGGAATTAATCAAAGCCTCTATCCATAATGGAACCAAGTCAGTAGGAACCAGCAGCGTCACTTGCCAGCGCTTATTTTGCCGCACTTACCTGAAAAAACTCCAAATGCTGCGGCGGATAGGTTCCAATGGATTTTACCTCCCGATCGCCTGCAACGGCTTGGACCGCGCCCAGACTTCCCTCTCTGGCCACCACCACGTGCTTGCCTGATGGGATGCCGGAAGGCAGATCGAGAGGGCCTTCCTGCTCATAATGGCTGATCGGCTGGTTGCGGTAAAAATCCAGTCCATAGGCGACTTGCCGCTTTACGTTGAAGCTGGCGACCGGCTCCGCAGCAGGCACACCAAGTTCCGCCAGCCGCTGGTTGATGGGACGCGCCGATTGCGTGCGACCAATGGTCGCTGCCGCCGGCCGCAGCAGAAACGCCACGGCAAGAATGGTCGGGACCAGTGTGACAAAGTGCAGAACGCGCATTCCCTCCCGACGCACCATCACCAAGACCATGAATGCAATTACTCCGCCGGTGACTGCCATAAAAATTCCCATATAAGAAGGAGGCTGCACTTTCATCATGGCGAATGGCGCCATCAATGCTCCGACCATCAGGACAGCGCAAAGCAATGCGTGGAATGAAGTCAGCAGTCGGGGGATGGCTTTGAGCCTGTGGACATAGTCGGCGGTGAGCAGAGCAGCTGCGGGGATCGCGGGCAGAATGTATCCGGGCAGCTTGGCGCGGGAAATACTGAAAAAAACGATTGGCACGATGATCCAGACAAAGAGGAAGCTCGCCAAGCCGTCATCAGAGTCCGCGTCGATAATCACTGATTCCGAATTGGTCGACTGGGAACTGGCACGCCACCGTTTCCACGCATTTCTTCCGGCATCTATCAGGGCCGGGACGGCAAACAAGGTCCACGGCATTACAGCCAGTAGAAAAACGGGAATGTAATACCAGAATGGCTGGGAATGCTGGTAAAGATTGGTGCCAAAGCGTTCAAGATTGTGCTCAATAAAGAAAACGCGGAAGAATTGCGGAACTTTGTGCTGCACCGCCAGATACCAGGGCAACACGATGGCCGCGAACAAGATAAAGCCCATGACGGAGAGGCTGCGGACAAAAATTTTGCCATCGCGCCGCAGCACCGCATATGCGCCAACCACCAGCACGGCCAGCGCTGGAGCTACGGGGCCTTTGGCCAGCGCGCCTACGCCCAGCAGTCCATAAAAGATCAGCAGCCACAATTTTCTATTCGTCTGGTGCCATGTCCACCAGCACATCATGGCCAGAGCAAATGGTGCGGAGACCAGCATGTCTGTCGAAGCGCCACGCCCAAACCCGATCATGCCCGCCGAAGATGCCGCAATCATGGCGGCGTCGAGTTCGCTGGCAAAGCGGAAACGCCGCATGAAGAAAAATATTCCGAAGACTACTACTGCCGCATGGAATGCCGCGGGAACCCGCGCAGCCCAGTCGCTCACGCCGAAGATGGCGTAGCTGTTCATCATCTTCCAGTAGAGCAGCGCGGGTTTTTCCAGCCAGGGAGTGCCGTTCAGCGTGGGGACAATCCAGTCATGCCGGGCCAGCATCTCGCGGGCAATCTGCGCGTAGCGCGGCTCGTCTGCTCCTGTTAATCCAAATGCGCCCAGCCCGAAGAAGAAAAAGAAGTAGCACACGCCCGCGACAAGCGCGAGCTGCGTGGCCAGCAATTTGGTGCGGTCAGAAATCATTGGTAATTAGTACGTGGTACTTGGTATTTAGCTTCGTTTGGAAGATTGATGCACTATGGAACACCCGGTCGCGTGCTTGCTGCCAAATACAAAGTACTTAAAACTAATTCAGCTCCAAGACATAACGATTCGTTGTGGAACACCAGTCACGTGCCCGGCCAAATACCAAATACTAAGTACCGCTCTTCAGCACTTTCCCGCGCAGCTCTGCCAGCACGCGCTCTGCCGCGGCTTTGACTGGGCCTTGGGTGGAAAAGCCGCCGGCGCATTCATGTCCGCCGCCGCCAAACCTCTGCGCGATTTCCGCCACGTTTACCGCGCCCTTGCTGCGGATGCTGACCCGGATACGCTCATGCGCCACTTCGCGGAAAAAGATCGCCACTTCAACGCCGGCGATACCCAGCGCGTAATTGACGAGGCCTTCGCAATCTTCATCGAGCGCGCCAAAGCGTTCCATGTCCTGCCGCGTCACTGACATCCATGTAACCGCGCTATCGCGCTGCAGCGTTGAGAGCGCAGCGCCCAGCAGGCACATCTTGGAAATGGGAGCGGAAAAATAAACGTTGTGGGCAATTGCGCTGGGATTGGCGCCGTGCTCCACCAGATACTTGGCCAGTTCAAAGGTGCAGGCGTTCGTGGGAGCATAACAAAATGCGCCGGTATCCGTGAGCACTGCCGTGTAAAGGCAAGTCGCGATCTCCGGCGTCAACTTTACCTGAGCGGTCTGGGCCAACCGGAAGATCAACTCCGCCGTTGCCACAGCGCCCGGATCGATCCAATTGACGTGCGCAAAACGCTTTGCGCTGATGTGGTGATCAATGTTGATGAGAAAAAGATTCTCCAGCCCTCGCAGCCGTGTGCGCTGCACGCTGTCACACTCTAGGATGATGGCTGCGTCGTAATCGCCATTTACCTCAGATGCGTGCGCAATGGTTTCAGAATGCGGCAGCGGCTGGTAGATGACCGGGACGGGATCGGCCAGGACAACATCGGCGCTTTTGCCCATCTTGCGCAGGATCTGGGCCAGCGCAAGCGTTGACCCAATCGCATCACCAT
>DATBVH010000284.1:0-11941 GCA_036515395.1 Candidatus Angelobacter sp. | reverse complement strand
TGCCAATGCATTGGGCGTGGAGTGCGAGTTCTGTCACGTGCGCAATGCGTTTGACAAGGACGACAAGAAGCCCAAGCAGACCGCGCGCCAGATGATCCAGATGCAGATGGCGATTAATCGCGACAACTTTAAGGGCGAGCGCGAGGTGACATGTTTCTCCTGCCATCGTGGAGCGCATGATCCTGTGGGCGTGCCGATTATTTCTGATACAGAGCCCAAGCGTCCTGAGCCTGAGAAAACGGAAGCAGCGGCGCCCGCATTGCCCACGGCCGACGAGATCCTGAATAAGTATGTTCAGGCCGTAGGCGGCGCGGCAGCTTTGGAGAAGATCACCAGCCGCGCGGAAAAAGGGACGATCAGCTTTGGTCCACAGCAGCTTCCCGTTGAAGTGCTGGCCAAAGCTCCGAACAAACGCATTTCACTGGTGCACACACCGAACGGCGACAACATTACGGCTTTTGACGGGCATGCAGGATGGATCGGCAATCCCGGGCCCAGGCCACCGCGCGAGATGAGCGCGCCGGAAAACGAGGCCATCGGCTTTGACGCTACATTCTATCTGCCAATAGAACTCAAGAAGATGTTTGCCCAGTTTCGCGTGCGGCCGGCGGCAGACAAGATTGGCGGGCACGATGTGGTGCAGTTGATCGGCGCGAATCCGGGAAAGCCTCCAGTGCGGCTGTTCTTTGATAAAGAGTCTGGGCTGCTGCTGCGCACTATTCGCTATACCGACACGCCGTTAGGACGCAATCCCACGCAGGTGGATTACACCGATTATCGGGCGCAGGACGGAGTCAAGGTCCCATTCCAGTGGACAATTGCGCGACCGCTGGGTCGCTTTACTATCCAGGTGAGCGAGTTGCAGCAGAACGTGCCGGTGGACGATAAAAAGTTTGAGAAGCCCGCAGCGACTGCAAGTGAAGCGAAGCCTGCGGGAAATTAATACCGCGGATAAACGCGGATTGAAAGGGAGCCGCAGATTTGCGCGGCGGAGCGCAGATAAAGCCTTAAGCTGATGCAATTCATTGATCGATACTGACCTGCGCATTCTGCCCTGATTTCTGTTTCCCAATTTCTCTTCCAACCTATTGCAAGTAAAGCTCCTATTACCTCAGTAATCTTATCTTTCCCGGGCTTCCAACATAAACTGCACGGTCATGAGTATTGGACGCCGAATTTGGGTCTTGCTATTGCTCACCGCTGGGCTTGCCGCTTCATGTGAAGCGCGCCAGTTGGCCGTGATTGTGGACAAGACCAACAACACGGGTGGCCTCTCTACGATTGACCTGACCAAGGTCTTCAAATTTGACAGTCATAAGTGGCTTGATGGCCGTCCGGTGATTCTTGTTCTGCGCGATCCTTCAACGCCGGAGATGAAGACGGCGATCGAGAAGCTTTACCACATGCAGGTGGACCAATTTAAGTCTCTGCTGGCAGCGCATGCCAGCGGCGTAATTATTGTGCGGTCGGAAGATGAGCTTTTGAAATCCGTGGAAGCCATTCCCGGCGCGGTTGGACTGGTGGACGTTTACTCCATTAATAGCCGCGTAAACGTTTTGAAAGTTGACGGCAAGCTTCCGCTGGAGCAGGGATATTTTCTGAAAGGCAACTAAGCACAACTGCCGCGTGCTCGCATGTACTGGCGGCAGAATCGGGCATCGTTCATCGATGAAGGAGTTACAGATGAGGTCGATCAAGGTTTCCACTCTGGCGCTGGTAATAATTTTTGGACTGCAAGCCGTGGCACATGACTCAGCCACCGGCATGCATATTTCCACTAAGTCGCCGCAGGCGCATGCGCTCTTTGAAAAAGGCATCCAGAAGATGGAGATGCTGCACACGCAGGACGGCCTGGAAAGTTTCCGTCGCGCCGTGCAGGCCGATCCGCAATTTGCCCTGGGCCACATCTTTCTCACCTTCTTTTCACAGGACCCGACGGAGCAGGTAGCCGAGCGCGAAAAAGCTTTGGCAACGCGCGCTTCCGCCGGGCCGGAAGAAAAACTCGTCATCGATTGGCTGGCCAATGCGAGCCAGGCCAACTGGGTCCCGGCGATCCAGGCCATGAATGAAGCGCTCAACGGCTATCCCAATGACAAGCATCTGCACTGGCTGGCCGGATGGTGGCTGCAACTTGATCGTAGCCAGACGCAGCGCGCCATCGCCATGTTTGAGCAGACCATGAAGATCGATCCGCAATTTGCCGACGCTTACAACGAAGCCGCATATTGCTACGCTCGCCAAAACAACTTTGACAAAGCTTTTGCCGACATCAAGCGCTATACCGAACTCGTTCCCAATGAGCCCAACCCGCAGGATTCCTTCGCGGAACTCTCGCGCATGGCAGGACGGTTTGAAGACGCGCTGACACACTACCGCATGTCGCTCAAGATCGATCCTTCGTTCCATGAATCGCAACTTGGTCTGGGCGATACTTACGCTCTGATGGGCGACCAGCAAAAAGCCCGCGCCGAATATGCCAAGGCCATTGAAGTTGCGTCGCCGGTGCAGAAAGTTGTGTGGTCATTGCAGGTGGCCGCAACCTATGTCCGTGAAGGCGACCTGGCCGGCGCCGACAAAGCTTTTACCGCCGTAGCCGAACAGGCCCACGCCAAAGATTTCGCCAATATCGAAGCTGAAGCGTATCGCAGCATGTCTCTGTATCAGCTTGAAGGAGCTGCGTCGATGGCCGTGCTGGCCAAAGCTGAAGCTGCTCTCAAGGAAGCGCATAAAGTTCCGCAATCACTGCTGAATCAAGAGCTGGCCCAGGTGCTGCGCACCCGCGTGGAGCGCGCTCTGGCCGATAACAACCTGGAACTGGCCACCGCCTCGCTCAAGCAACTGCAAACGCTATCCGAGGGCAATGATGCCGACGGCATTATCTCCGGCTCATTCCATGGCGCTGCCGGAACCATGGCGCTTACCACAGGCAAATTTGCCGAGGCCGTGAACCATCTGGAAGAAGACGATTCCAACGCCATCTCCATGCGCGCTCTCATTGCCGCGTACAGCAAGAACGGACAGCAGGGCAACGCCACTCGACTGGCCGCCAAGCTGGCCGGGCTGAACGTTCCGCTGATCGAGCAGGCCGTGGTGGTCCCGGAATTCCGCAAACAGCGCGCCGCTATGGCGTCAAAGTCAAATCCGGCGCTGGATCCACGGGCAAAGTATCGCTAAGAAGCAGTTAGCAATTGGCAATTAGCAGTTAGCCAAAAACCAAAAACATTTCACTGACGTTAAGCAGATTTCCCGCCGCAAGGCGGGATTTTTGCATGACGGCGATGCCATTGTGTTTTCGACCTTTGAGGCTCATGTAGCGCAGCCGCCCTCGGCTGTGTTCCGATCTTTCGACGTTGCTGTTCTCTGTCTCTCAGTGCCTAGTATCTGGTTTTCTCTTTTCCGATCACGCGCGATGTCGGCTATCATGGGTGATCTCGGCACCTGTTCCCCCATTCAGATCCGTGTAAATCAGTGTCATCAGTACAATCAGCGGTAAGGTTTTGTTTTTCCGGTTCATTTGGTTCTTCTCCGTGCCTCAGTGGTAGGTTTTGCCTTCCGATCTCGGCACCTTGTTTCCCCATTCAGATCCGTGTAAATCAGTGTCATCAGTGCAATCAGCTGTAAGGTTTTGTTTTTCCGGTTAATTAGCTGACCCGGCCTGTCACTAGCTGCTGCACAACCTTGCTCAGTTCCAGCACTTGCAGGTTCGGTGGACAGTTTTTCCAGTTATGCCGCCAGCAGACGATCAAATCGCATTGCCGGGGATCGTGACCGTGCCGCCTGAAATTGCAGCTTTCGTACTCCACCTCAATTCGTACAGGCTGCCATCGCCCCGGCTGCACTTCCATTCTGGCCAGCAGGTCGGGAAAGCCCGCCTGGACCGCGTCAATAATAAAACCCAGTTGGCGGCTTAGCATGGCAAAGAGCACAAGGACTCCCATTTCGTTCACCGGTTCGTGTGCCAGCCCTGGCAATTTTGTTAGCGCACCCATCAGCGGACGGTCCTGGAACGCGCGACGCGGAAACAAGGCGCCGGTGACCCATTGCAATCCAGCAGGCGCCATCTCAGTCACAAAAACCGCAAGCATTGTCGCAGTCACACATTTCTTGCCCCACAAGGGAGGAGGAAGGATTGCCATGCCGGTGGTCTCTCTGGAGGCAATCTCTCTGGGCTCAACATCTTTATGCTGTCGCATCTCATCGCCGGCAACCAGTTGGCGCGTTTCCTCGCGCATGACCGGCGGGTGGGTTTCCGGGCGTATCTTTATGTTTTTCATTTTTCTTACCTCGGCTTCAGAGGCCAATCTCATTGCCGCGCGTCTCTCCGCCAGCCGGCCGCATTTGCCGCAGGTGGGCATGGCCCCTTCCCGTATCATCTTCAATACGTCCGTCCAATCGCCCGCGAGTCCTCCGGAAGCCACAAACCGGGAAAACGCTGCTGGGACTTCTACCCAGCTTTGAAAGCTTCTGGTAAAGCAGACGCGTGAGTAGCCTCCCGCCCGCTCGTATTCATTGTTTGAGGGCGCCCGGCCAAGCTTGCGCGCCACCCTTCCCCAGTCCGCCAGCAGGACGTTCGCATCCACCCTCACTCCAGCTTGATGTGGCTTTAGTCCGGCCGCGAATACCCCGGCGCGATAAGTGCCAAAACGCCTTGCCACCTGGGAAGCGGTAATACCGCTCAACTGTCTTAACTCTCTGCCGCTCGGCCCATGGTCCAGCTTGCGTGCCGCCGCCTGAATAGCTGAGATGATCAATTCTTTAGTCAGGAGCTTGGCGGCTAATCGTTTGATAGTGCGGGTTTTGGCGATGATTGGTTTGGCTTTGGTTTTGGCGTAATGCAGCGTGGTTTTTGGCATCGTTTAAGACCTCGGCAGGAAAGAGACTCGTCGTTGAAAACAGACACAACTCTCCCCTTGAATTTGATCGGTTCTTTTTGAAAAAACACGTTGCAGGACGCCCAGATGGCGCCGTCGGCGCAGACGAACCAGCCATTTTATAGCACGAATAAAGAACGAATGCAAATACTTTTTTTATTCTCCCTTGATTTGATGAAGTCGTAAGAGAAACCAAGCCACCTACTCTTCAGGAAACGAAACTGCCGCCGCTAAACACCCTCAGCGCCGCAGGCGCGTCAACACTTAGACCATGTTCCAAAGTAAATGTAGACCCTCGCGGGGTGGAGCAGACCTTCAGGTCTGCGGTTCGCTGCTATAAATGCGGGCTTTAGCCCCTGCGGTTTCTTTCTTATGGTTCACGATAATTCCGCAACTGGTCTAGCCCCGAAAAGGGGCGCAATTATTGAGCCCTGGCCGTCAGGCCTGGGAACTGAAAGGACACCCAACCTTCCTCTCTGCCGAAGGCCCTCGCGCAACGCGCAGCGTGAAGCGATTACTCGACCTTGCCCGAACTCACGTAGACCCTTATCAACTTGTGAGGCAAGGGGCTGGCTGCTCTAGTGATGACAGCTCCACGCCCGATCTCACGGTCCTATCGGTGCAACACTGAGAACAATTGTTGAAAGCCTTCCGGCATCCTCCCCAACACGAGAGCCAATGCGCCGCTCCAACAGATCAAAAGCTCCCTGAATCCCAGTAACAATGCCAACCGCATCTTTCGGGTACCGAATGAAACCTCAAGATTTAATGAAATGCCAACATTGTCTTTCTTATTCAAGGACATTCGAGTCCTCCAATTTGCGCCTATAGGCGTCGACATCCTGAGGTAGAAATGCCCAGAGCTTTGGACCGATCTTGAAGCCATGGAGCTCACCTGTCTGCGCAAGATGGCGCACCATCCGCCGCGACCTGTTGAGGCGCTTGGCAACGATGTGGACACGAAGAGGTCGCTCGCCACATTGATTCTCTGAAATAGACTTCATAAAACGCACTCCAATCCGGGGCGCATTATGAAGAGACGTATTTATTAGGACAGTTGGAGGAGCGCCCCTGCACTACCAAAGTCAGGAATATATGAGCTCCTGGCATGGGGAGGATGCGCTGAGTGGTGAAGAAACCAGCTACGCTGGCTAACAAACAGGGAGCAACACCGATAAAAAGACACCAACAGAGACGCGCCAAGTTGGCAAAGCCAATTGAATTGATTTTTGATTCCCTCAACTTTTACTAGAAGCTGGCGCAAGTCTTGCAGTAGGTCTGAAACTTTTTTAAAGTGTTCGCCAAGGTCCGGTAGATACCCTCTGATAAGAGGTACGACTTCGGAACCAGAAAATTCCGGATAATAAAGGATTAACTCCCAATCATCTTTTCAAGCACGCTGGGATCTAGCTTTAGAAATTCGTTCGTCCAAGCATCCTCGCGACCGTACCGGATACTGCCTATATACTCATCAAGGTAAGTTACCCAAGAGCGCACGTTGGAAGATGCGTTTCGGAACCAGTTACGTTCCCAGCGGAGCTTCGTCAGATCCAGCCAGGAATGTCGAATTTCTTCCTCAGACCACCGCGTCGCATTAGCTTTGCAGGCAAGAACCCCACTAGAGACGGCTCCCATGTAGGTGGCAACATTGCACTCTAATAACTGATCTAAGCCGTCGAAAAATATGGAGACGGGAGCAGTCGGCTGCATATCGTTTAGCAAATCCGTTGCTCGATATGAAATGAACAGCTGGTGTTGAGCAATAATCGAGTGATTATCTTTAGCCCATTCGGTCAAACCAAATTCCCGGCTTGATAAAGCGTCGATTTGATCGCTCAAAGATAGCCCGAATGAACGCTGTCCAGTGATACCACCATCGGCGAGGCGCAACCCATCGCATAAGGACCCGAGGGACGCTCCAACGCCTACCGGCTTTGAGAACCAGTTCACAATTTTGATCTTACCTCAAAAAACCTAAGAGATTGGCAGCATTGCCGCAAATCTGTCATTCGTCCGTACCCTGATATTAACCAGGATCATATCTCAACAATTTTTCCTTGTTCACGGCTTGCCTCCTTGAATTCCCGCAAGTCCATCCCAATCCTGCCGTTCTCGACATGGCGTTTATCCGGAGGAAGCCAATTGGCGCCATTCATCATGCTGTATATGCCGAACGTCGCCGGATCAGCAGCATGATTGCCACTCCCGCGTTCATAATCACAAGTGTTGCAGGATACAGCCATGTCGCTAATGAATAGGATTGCAACGCAAAAAGGGACGGAATGAATTTCGCGCTATTCAGCGCAAACGATGTCACGCTGTCCTTCTGAGGCTGGATCCAGCCTTTCTTGATTGTCGATCCGTACCCTAAAACGTCGGTTGTAGTTGCCAGAATTGCGGATTGAACCGGGTTCCTTGAAAGCAGGTAATAGACGAACACTACCAGTCCGGCGGCCAGACAGAACCAATCGAAAAAAGAAAAGTGCCATTTGTCCTGGAAAAAGCTGATGCCGCCCACCAGAAAGCAGATCAAGGCCGTAAAGCCCACAACCCAGCTTCCGGCCCCTGCGCCTTGTGAAACCTGCACAAGATAAGCCACTCCCGTAACAAATCCCCACAAGAACCAGGAAAACGGATGCGGACGAACCCCATCTTCCCGAGTGGTCTGCCAGATATAAATCGCATAGGCGAGCACCATGAGGACAAGTGAGAACACACCCATGAGAAATTTAAAGGTCATTGATTACCATTTGGCTAACGGATTCTAACAAAGACTTGGCAGTTGCAAATTTGCAGCAGGCAAACCCTACCGCTGATCGCACTGATGACGCTGAACCAAATCTTGCTTTCGGCCTGGGTTCTTCTCCGTGTCTCAGTGACTCCGTGGTAGGTTTTGCTTTCCCCTGCATAAAACCGGTCCTCCGGCGTTCTTTCCAGGAGGCAGAGGCAGAGCCTCGTCTGGCTGAATGCTGACGGCTGAATGCTGATTGCTGCCGTAATTTCATGTATCCTTTACTATCTTTCAATTGCAGGCTTGAGGAGATTCAATGAGGGCACGGAAGTTGAAGGCCTTTTACGGCGGGATAGCGTTTTTAGCGGTGTGTGCGGCCGGCTTTTTGAGCGGATGCGCCAGCGGGCACAAGCAGTTTGTGTACGTAACGGGCCAGGGAACCAATGAAGCTTTTGAGTTCCGCCAGCAGGCCAATGGATCGCTGACGCCTTTGGGGACGCCGAATTTTCCTGTCGGGTCAAATCCGTCTGCGCTGGTTCTCCACACTTCCGGCGACTTCCTTTATACAGCCGACTTTTCCGGGAATGATGTGACCCTGCTGGATATCAACTCGAGCAGCGGCAATCTTTCAGTGCCTGTAAGCATCAGCATTGTTAACCCGACGAATCCTACCAATATTTTTGCCACGGACAAGGGACCGGTTTCTCTGGTGATGTCGCCGACCGGGCCGTTCCTGTTTACAGCCAACCAGACGGCCGGCAACATTACGGCTTACACAGTTGATTCTGGTACGGGGAGCCTGGGAATAATTGCCGGTTCGCCGTTTCCGATTGCGCCGGCGTCGCATCCTTCGTCCATAGCAATTTCACCCAAGGGCGACTTTATTTATGTAGCGAATGGCGCTGAAGGCACAATTGCGGTGTTTAACATCGGCGCCAAGGGAGTGCTTGCGCAGTCTGGCCTGCCGACTTCTGTGGGCACGGGCGCAACTCCCACGTCAATTGCCGTGGACCACTCCGGACGCTTTCTTTACGTGACAGACCCCGCGCACAACGCGGTGGTGGGATTTACCATTCAGAGCGGCGGAGCGCTTTCCCCCATCAACGGTTCGCCTTTTCTCGCTGGCGCAGCGCCGGTTGGGCTGGGCATCGATCCGCAGGGAGCGCTCTTGTACGTTGCGAACAACGGATCCAACAATGTTTCTGCCTATGCGATTGATGCAAGCTCCGGCGCGCTGGGTGCGGTGACCGGATCGCCCTTCGCTACCGGCGGCGTTGGACCTTCCGCCGTGGCCGTTGACCTTGAAACTTCCTTTGTATATGTGACCGAGCAGGGGAGCCACGATATCGCAGCTTTTAACATTGCGTCCAACGGTGCGCTTAAGCCGGTGAAGGGCTCACCGTTTGGCGTGGCCACCGCAGCATCCGCGATTACCGTGGTGAGGCGATAAGAAGCGTGGTGATTGGCTAATGCCGTTGTGATCGCAAAGGCACCGTCGCTTTCTAACCGCGAGTACTTTGCACAAAAAGCAAATCTCACCACGGATGAACGGATTTAAATTCAAAGTCATCTTAATTTGAACTTTTTTGATCCGTGTAAATCAGTACTATCAGCGTTATCTGTGGTGAGGTTTTGGGGTTTTGTGCAAAGCCAAACCGCGAGTGCAATTCAGGCTATGCACTGTTGGTGCTTGTGCCCGATTTTCAAACCGTGCTAAACAAGCACGTACGATGGAATCGGTGTACCAGGACGCAGCAGAGGTTAGCGAAGTACAGCTAACGCCGCAGGACCAGCTCCGTCTGCAATGGCAGCAACAGCCGGGTGCGATTCCGTTGCTGCGCCAGAAAAATGTTATTGACCAGAACGCTGAACTGCTGCCCTTTGCCGCCGTTGCTGGACTGCCCGGATGGATTTCTCCGGGCATGTTTGCGCTGCAAGGCCTGGTGCTGATCGCGTTCATTGCAGCTGGCCTTAACTGGCAGATGACGCGCCACGCAGGTAAGCTGGAAGAAGGAATTACCGCTCTGCAGGCAAATTCACAGGCTGAGATCAGGCGTCAGGAAGAAATTATTTCGGCCACGCAGGCGGAGATCAGAAGAATTTCCAGTTCGCCGAACTCTAGTTTTAAGCTGCATATCTCCGCGTCGCCACTTAGCCGCGAGCAAGCGCTCACGGCATTGAATAATTCCCTGGAGGAGTCGCGCAGCTCTGAAGAGCAGTACAAGAAAAATATGGCGGCGCGGGAGCGTAATCTTCGCGCGCGCCAGAGCACAATGGCGATCGTGAATTCAGGCAGCCCGCTCATTTTTTCGCTGGCGCTGTTTCTGGCCGCAGGATTGTTCAGCCAGGGAGCGCAAAGAGAGTTCCCGCGCAATCGCCATGCACGCAACCTGGCCGATTACTATCTTTACTTCATCACCGCGGAAGGCCTCTGGCCCAACCTGGTGCTGTTGGGATTTTTATTCGTGGCATTCAGCGGCAGTGACTATGGCCTGAGCGGACTATTTTCCAGCGTTGGCCCGCTTTTCTGGGTGGTTTT
The DNA here is from genome assembly GCA_036515395.1 of Candidatus Angelobacter sp. Lineage (GTDB taxonomy): Bacteria > Acidobacteriota > Terriglobia > Terriglobales > Acidobacteriaceae > Angelobacter. Next base: position 1,800 of record DATBVH010000284.1, on the reverse strand, counting down.
CTGGATCGGCTTTTATTGCCTGCTACTGCACTTTTTTGTGATGACGGCTCGCGGTCTCTATCGCGCCATGCAGGCGCGTCCGCCAGCCAGTGAATGGAGCTTCGACAATCGATTGCTCTTCCGCATTCACAACAGCTTTTTCATTGTCTTTGCCGGATTGGAAGTTGTCTTCCTTGCGCTGTGCTTTGGATTTTATTTTCTACAGAGCCACGCTGCATAGCCTGAAGTAGTCCGCGAATTTACGCGCGAGCTGAAAAGCAAGGCCAATTGTTTCTCTCCGTGTTCCTCTGTGGCCTCTGTGGTTAAAAGTTTTCCGCCGCTTTTTGCAGCAAGTCCCACGCTTCCTGCACGTCTTTCCACTGGGTTTCCAGATGCCCGATTGCCAGCCGCAGCGTGAGCTTGCCATTCAGCACCGTACTGGCGATGAACATGCGTCCTGAAGAGTTTACTTTTTCCAGGATCGCGCGGTTCTCATCATCGGAACCTTGATAGCGAAAGCAGACGACAGATAGCGGCGCCGGAGCAACGCGCTCGAACTTCGGATGCGCGTCCACTAGCGCGGCAAAATCCTGTGCCCACTGGATGTGCGAGCGCAGCATGGATTCAATGCGTTCGCGCCCAAAGTAACGCATCACAAACCACAGCTTCAGCGCGCGGAAACGATGCCCCAGCGGAACGCCATAATCCATCAGATTGTGGGCGCGCGGATCGTCCTGTGTCTTCAGGTAATCCGGTGTAAGAGAAAATGCCCGCCGCAGAATGTCCGGACGCCGTGTATAAAACGCGCTCAGGTCAATTGGCGTGAGCAGCCATTTGTGGGCGTTGAATACCAGAGAGTGCGCGCGCTCCACTCCTGCCATAATGTGCCGCTGTTCCGGCAAGATCGCCGCTGCGCCGGCGTACGCGCAATCCACATGCAGCCACAAGCCATGCTTCTCCGTAACATCCGCAATCTGTGGCACCGGATCAATGCTGGTGGAAGAAGTTGTGCCCACCGTCGCAACCACGCAGAATGGCCGCTTGCCCGCCTGCTTGTCTTCTTCCACCATCTTTGCCAGCGCGTCGGTGCGCATGCGAAACTCCGCATCCGACGGCACTTTGCGAATGTTGTTCTGGCCCACGCCCACGGCAATCGCGCCTTTCTCAATCGACATGTGCGACTGGTCTGACGTGTACAGCACCAGGTCATTGCGGCTTCCTGCAGTCCGCGCTTCCGGATCGATGAGTTCGCGCGCGCACACCACTGCATGCATGCTGCTGGTGGAAGCCGTGTCATAGACAATGCCAAACCATCCTTCAGGCACGCCAATCCATTGCCGCAGCCAGTCCAGCGCGCGCTGCTCCAGCTCCGCCACCGCAGGAGATGTCTTCCAGTGCAATCCGTTGGTGTTGAGCGCCGCAGCCAGCATTTCGCCCAGAATCGCCGGCGTGGATCCGGTGCAGGCAAAGTAGGCAAAGAATCGCGGATGGTTCCACTGCGTCACTGCCGGCATCACCAGCCGGTCAAAATCGCGCAGGATGGCATCAAAGGGCTCGCCTTTTTCCGGCGCCGACTTCGGCAGCGCGTCCAGCAGATCGCCCGGTTTCGTCTGCGCCAGCACCGGCATTTCCGATACATTGCTCAGGTACTCGGCAATCCAATCCACGGTTTGATGGCCTGCACGGCGGAAGTCTTCCACATAGGCCTGCCACTCGGTCTTTGATTCGGGCTGGACCGCAGATTTGTGCTGGGCTGCTGCCGCATCTTTAGAATCGGGGGTATTAGGATCAACGATTTTAGAATGAACGATTTTAGAATCA
>DATBVH010000283.1:0-21650 GCA_036515395.1 Candidatus Angelobacter sp. | reverse complement strand
CGGCGGGGCCGGGCGTGTTAACGTTGGGGCCCGTGCCTCCCACGAACGCGTGCAGATCAAGTGTCCAGACAATCGAGCTGCTTCCATTGGTAGAGATCATTGGCGAAGTGCCGGGATAACGAAACACCGTGCTTGTCTGCGCAGCCGGAGCGCTGGAGAGCAGACCATTCGAGAAGATGAATCGCCCCAGCGGCTCACCTACCTCGCCAAAATAGATGGAAGATCCCAGCGCCGCCGGCGTTGCGAAGAGGCCATTGGTAGGCTCGGGATTCCCAATTGCTACCGTCTCCACGTTGCTATTCGCCGTGGAATTGAATTTTCCCATGTTGTCGCGATTTACCAGGTAGATCTTTCCATCCTTGCCGCCAACCACAACCAAGTTCGGCGCTGCAGCGCCGGCTTGCGTTGAAGGCAAAATCGGACCGCCCGAGCCCAGATCGAGATCATCGGTGGTGAGCTGCGCAGTATTAGAAGGCGTGAAGTAGTCCTGAATAACCAGCGCGCCAGATTGCAGTGCCAGCTTCAGCACGGCGTTACCGGCATCGCGTCCGCCGGTGTTAAGGTCGAAAGGGCCATTGCCTGTGACAACATAAATATTGCCGGAAGGATCAGCGGCCGGACCGTCTCCGCTTTGCCAAATGGCTGAAGTTCCTTTATCGGGACTGGTGCAGAAGATAGCCACCTGGTGCAGTACTCCGGTTCCAGCCGCGCTATAGGCAAAAAGCCATCCGTTATAAGGCAGAGCATCGCCGTGGGAGCCATATGCGATGTAAACATTGCCGTTCAGAAGCAGCAAAGCAGGCCGCTGCAAATGCTGTTTGGGGACAAAAGGGACACGGCCATTGACGGAGAGCGCGGGATACGTACCGGGAACTGAGCCCTGAATTGTTATCGGACCGCCAAACTTTTCCGCTCCGCTAGTAAGGCTAAGCGCATGCAGCCGGTGCACAATGCTTCCGTTTTCGCTGGTGGAAACAGCCACATACAACGTGCCGGTGGAAGTATCAATGACGGGGGTGCTGCTGATGCTGATTTCCGGCGCGATCAGAGCGTTGGCAGGCTTTGGGATCGTGGTAATCCCAGCAGAAGGATTGATAAAGCTGCGTTTCCAGAATGGCGCTGTGGTTTTGCCATCCGCGTCAAAGGCGTAGACGCTGCTGTGTTGCGTTGCCACGAAAACCACATTGTGTTTGGCGCCCGCAATCGTGAGGTTCGCAACATATAAAGGTTGGGCATAAATTTGGCCATCCACAGCGCGGGTAAATACTTTCCCAAATGTTGTGGACTTTACGGTGCTCTTCGTCAACGCAAACTCTTGCAGATTCACCCCACTGCGAAACTTGTCAGCATGATAAGTAAACATGCCGGGATAATCCGTAATCCACACCGTAGCCGAGCCGGTTGCGGTTGGCTGGACCACGCTGGATGCTTTGATGGTGTGAACGCTTCTCTTGGCAGGAGGATGGTAGAGACCAGAAGTAGAGATAGTCCCAACCGTGGAATTGCCGCCTCGAATTCCATCTACAAACCAGACAACACTGTGGTTTGTGATGTTAACGACGGTGGCCGTGTATTGTTGCGGTTCGGTTAAGGTAAGAGAAGCTTTGGCAGGATGAACGGTTACACCAACTGCGGCAAAAACATTGATTCCAAAACAAACCAGGATTGCCACTAGAAAACCAAGGGTTCGGCCCAATTTCATAAAACACCCATTTGAAAATGATCTTCTGCTGCCTACATAAGAATGCAAGTAATCAGAACGGGATGCTCACGGTACTCAGGTAAAAAATTGAGAAGGATTGCGCGCGTTAAAAGTGCTAACGTGGCTCTGTGATGAGATTGTTTGATCTAAAGAGGGTTGTGCGGCTCATGGTGCTTCTGGTATGTGCGCTTTATCTCGGCTTAGTGCTTGTGGGCTATTTTCTCTCAGACAGCATGATCTTTCTGCCCCATCCTTCTTCGTACCAGGATTCAGCGGACATCCTTAAGATCACTACAGCCAGCGGAAGAAAAATTTCCGCTGTCTACCTTCCAAATCCCACGGCCAAATTCACCCTGCTGGTAAGCCATGGCAACGCTGAAGACCTGGGCGACGACAAGTATTGGCTGGACAGTCTGCGGCACGCAGGCTTTAGCGTGTTTGCCTATGACTATGAGGGATACGGCACCAGCGAGGGTAAGCCGAGCGAGAAGGCTTGTTATGAAGACGCAGCCGCCGCGTATGAGTTTCTGGCCGTCGATCTGAAAACGCCTCCGGACAGGATCATTATCTTTGGCAGATCGGTGGGCTCAGGTCCAGCGGCTTACATTGCGGCAAAAAGGCCTTCAGCAGGGGTGATCCTGCAAAGCCCGTTCGTCTCTGCCTTTCGCGTTCTCACCCGGATTCCGTTGCTGCCATTCGATAAATTTCCCAACTACAAATACATTCGGCACATTCACAGCCCGATTTTGATCATGCATAGCCGCGCGGACTCGGTCATTCCTTTCTGGCACGGACAGAAACTATTCGATCTGGCCAACCAGCCGAAGCACTCATTCTGGGCAACAAATGCCGACCACAATGACATGGATCTGGCTAAAGGCTATATGGAAGCCATCCAGTCCTTCGCGGCGACCTTGGGCAAGGCAGAGCCAGCGTCGCTGCCGCCGCTGCCTGCACCAAAGCTCCCCTGAGAGCAGACTGCTGCAAGCCGCTGCAACCGCATTCTTTTTCAAGGGCTGAAGCCCAGCTTTTGTAAGCGTGCACGGCACGACTCAAAGTCGTGCCCTGACACTTGTCTGTTGCGAGACACATGCTCGAGCCATGATGACTTACTTGTATCGGCCTACTGCATCGTCGCGGGATGGCACGTCGAGCCCACTCCCGGTGGCACCGGAACTCCTGTCGGCGGCGTAGCCCAAGGCTTCCCGGTAAAGTCAAAGAAGTCGAGCAGGTTGGGCTGAGCCGCATCCCGCTTCGTCAACGCCGGTAGGCCAAAGCGCTCTTCCACAAAATGGATTACGGCCGTATGGTCCATGGCTGTATGCCCCACGTAGTGACGGCGCGCAAACGGTGACACGATCATGTTGGGCACGCGGAAGCCCAGTTGTGCGCCAAAACCGGAGTGTCCGGCGGCGGCAGCATCAGCCGGATGTGCCCCTGGACTCGAAGGCCGGAGATCGCAATGGTTGGTATAAACCCCCGCAGTTGTCGGCTGACAGGGCAGGAATCCATCAGGGTTCACCGCTATGGGAGCGATATCCCCTTCCAGGCTTGCCAGGGCAGCACTGGTGTTCTGGTTCGTATGGCCGGGAACAGGCGGCACATGGTCATAAGGGCCGCCACCTTCATCAAAGGTGAAGAACAAAGCCGAATCCGACCATGACGGGCTGGACATCAGCGAATTGACGATGTTTGAAATCTGCGCCTGACCGGAAAGAATCGACTGGCCGGAGCCGGGGTGTTCGTCGCCATGGCCAAAATTGGCTTCAATATAGGCGAATGCCGGCAGGGTATTGTTCTGCACGTCAGTAAAGTATTGGCTAAGGGGCGCGATGTGAGTGGCATCAACGGTCACAACACCGCTGGCATTTTTGAAAATGTACTTGCCGCTATAAGTGAAATACGTGAAGGTTGTGGATGGAGAGCCATTGGCGTTGGTGGCCGAATAATAAATCTTCCAGGAAATGTTGTGTTGGTCCAGCAGTTGGAAAATCGTGGTCGCCGTGAGCTGGGGCGCGTGATCGTCATTGCCGGGATCAAACACGTATCCCTGCGTGGTGCCGCCGGACATTGTTGCGAGGCGATTGGGAATGGTCTTGCTTGCTACCGGCGAGAACCAGCGGTCTGACAGCGCAAATTGCGAGGCTATAAAGTAGTAGTAATTTAATTCGGCTGCGCCGGTAGTGCTGGTGTCCTGGTAAAAGGCCATGGCGCGCTGGCCAGCCGTATCTGTGAAAGCGCCGCTACCGACCCCGGATTTCGCGTAACCCTCTGCCGTGTGGACAAAGCCATCCATCAGGATTGGCCGTGTGGTGGTGAAATCAAACCGGCTCACATCACCAAAGCTTTCCAGCCAGGCAGAGCTCATATCGTCAAGGCAGCTGCTGGTGGTATGGAAGAGCTGGAATACGGCGCCTTCATCATTCTTGTTGAAAATTGTGGTCAATTTATCGTCGATGCCGTCAACATCGTACTCGCGCTGATCATCGCCAACGTTCCAGCCACGGGACTTGCGATAAGGGTTCAGCATTCCAAAATAACTATCAAAGCTGCGGTTTTCCTGCTGCACGAAAATGATGTGATTGACTGCAGCAATGCCAGAGCCCGGAGTCGGCGTGGGCACCGGGCTTGGCGTAGGAGTCGCGGTCGGTGCTGGCGTCGGAGTCGGGCTTGGCGCGGGTGTAGGCGTCGGAGTGGGTGAAGCCGCGACGGTGATGCTTTCTGAAGAGGAAAAGAAGAAGCCCGAGGAATCCCATGCGCGTATGACGATGGCGTGTTTGCCGGCCGGCAGGGACAAAATAGCGCTCAATGACGCGCTTGAGCTCTGGGCCTTCTTTACCGAGTCGATATACATGATCATCGTGGTGATGGGGTGAGAAGTGTCCCGGGCACCTGCGGAAAATGTCACGGGAGAAGTCACCGTGGCGCCGCTGGCTGGGGAGCAGATCTTAACCGTTTTATCGACTGTGGCAGTGCATACCGCAGAAGCAACGTTTGCCGAAGCGAGAAGGAGAGTTGCAGCCAGAAAAGCGCGAAGTGAGATCATGGGGCCCCGTTCAGAAGAAAAATAAAAGCTTAAATTACCTAAAAACGTCCTGGCATTTGGACCAGAATGCGTGGACATAGCTCCGCCCGCGCAGGCCCACTTTGTTCTGTTACATAGGAGAGCACCCGCTGCTTCAGGGTTGTCCCGGAAAAACTGCTTATTTCAGGTACTCTCCATGTAGCAGCGTCAACCAGCGGCAGTTTACTCGCCACGTACTTGCCCTTAACACCGCTTCCCGCAAACATAGTCACTCTCAGCAACTTAACCCGCCTACAATATCCGGGCCTCTCATTCGTCTACATCTCCAGAGGAAGGACATGGCAAGCCGGCAGATGGCGCTTGAACAGGACCAGCGGATATCCGAAGTGGTAAAGCGGGAAGGCTCCCGGCTGCGCAATTTCATCCGCCGGCGGGTGACCGATCCGGGCGACGCCGAAGATATTCTGCAGGATGTCTTTTACAAGCTGGTGGAAGCCAATCGCCTGCTGATGCCGATTGACCACATTACGGGCTGGCTTTTTCGCGTCGCTCGCAATCGCATTACTGATCTCTTCCGCAAGAAAAAGCCGGAACCCTTCAGCGATACAGCGGTGGAAGGCGAAGAGGGCGAGCTGCTGCAGATAGAAGACCTGTTGCCATCACCCGATGCTGGTCCCGAAGCGATCTACGTTCGTAACGTTCTTCTGGATGAGCTGGAGTTTGCGCTTGATGAACTGCCAGAAGAACAGCGAGAAGTTTTCATCGCGCATGAACTTGAAGGGCGCAGCTTCAAAGAGTTGGCCGCCGAAGCCGGCGTGAGCGTGAATACGCTGCTCTCGCGCAAACGCTATGCAGTGATGCATCTGCGCGAACGCTTGCAAAGTATTTATGACGAATTTACGAAGCCATAATTTTGAAAGTATGAGGTAATTGAAAATGACCAGGGGAAAACGGAAATTATTTTGGATCGTTCCGACAGCTATTGTAGGTATAGCGCTCTTTATCTTCTTCGGCGGCGAAATTGTGATGCGCTTGTGGAACTGGCTGCTGCCGTCACTCTTCGGTTGGCGACAGCTTACCTTTTGGCAGGCTGTGGGAATTCTGGCGTTATGCCGGATCCTCTTTGGCAGCCACGGTTTCCGCGGCTCTCGTCCTAATTTCCGCCGGCGCATACAAGAGCGGATGGAAGAACGCTATGCCAGCATGACGCCTGAAGAGCGGGAACGGTTCCGGCAAAACTGGCGAGGACGCTGCGGCTTTGGCCCACCCACTGGCGAGAGCACGGAACCCAATGCCTAATCGAGATGGATCGATGGTCGTGAATCTTTTGCGCGTACTACCCCATCACCAAGCCTTCAATATCATGCTTCTGTGTGATCGGTTCCAGCTTGTCCACCACGCGACAAACCAACCGATCGCGCACAGCCTGAGGTAGTGATGCGTAGAAATCTTTTGTAACCATCATGTCATGCAGCGCCGCGTGGCCTGCTCCGGGCGCGTCGATTCCCAGCACCAGCACCGGACGCGCAATCGGTGACGCGTGCGCTGTGCCGCGATGAACAGTCAGTGCCGAGCGGCATGAGATATCTCCCATCTTAGGGAATTTGCGGACGGCACGCTCCTCAAACCGGGGCCATAGCGCTGGATCGGGAAACATCTCTGCCTTCCATTCACGGCCGTCATCCCACTGCGTACCCACAGCAATTTCAAAAGGCCCCATGTCTGAGGTCACATCTACGCCGGTCAGGTTGATTGCCAGCGAGGTAATCCGGTGATCCTCATACGAATCGCGCGGAGAAGGAAAGTCACGATGCCAAGGCTGCACCTTCGCCCCCTGAAACGGAGTGTCAAACCCAACTTCCACGATCTGGTAGTCCGGGCCGAGCACACCTTCAGCCATCGCCTGTATCCATGGATGACTCACCAGATCGGCAAATCCTCTCAGCGCCTGCGGGTGCAACTCCACGTACCATCGCCTCGGCCCGCGGCCTACGGCTCCGCCTGGGCGCTGTATCGCTTCCCAGAAGGCGCTCATCATGTCTTCTCTGAGTTGCTCGACCCAGTCCCGGGAAAAAGCTGACTTGTTCGCAACAATCCCGTCACGGTAGAGGATGCGTATGTCGTCAGCCACATCATCAAGAAAAATCGGAATCGCATTCGTCGCCATTTACTTGGTTAGATGCGCCACCAAAGATGACGAACAATGTCACTCAATGAGAATCGATAAACGATCATCAACCCATCCGGCTCGGGCTCGCGCAAGTTGAGTGGCAAAAGGAACGGGTCTGCTTGGCTGGTGAGTTCAAAAATAAAGCCGCAGATGCTCGCGAATGCACGCCTGCTATCTGGCGTGAATCCGCGAAAATCTGCGGACGATGTTGGCGTTTAGAAGCCTTACGCTTCCGCTTCTTTTTCCACCGTGACCTTGATCTTACTTACAACGTCGCGATGCAGGCGCACCGGCACTTCAAATTCCCCCAGGCTCTTGATGGGCTCATTGAGTTGCAGTTTGCGGCGATCAATGTTGAAGCCCTTGCGCTCCAGCGCTTCCGCAATATCAGACGTGGTGACCGATCCAAACAGATGGTCTTTCTCGCCGACTTTGCGATGGAAGCTCAGGGCGGTGCCGTCCAGTTGTTTGGCCAGAGCGTCAGCATCGTTCTTTTCCACCGCCGACTTGCGCACCGCCGACTGCTTCATCTGCTCGATCACAGCGCGATTTGCCGTAGTGGCCTCAATGGCCAGTTTGTGCGGCAACAGGTAATTGCGGCCGTAGCCTTCTGCGACCTTTACTACCTCGCCACGGTGGCCCAGTTTGGGAACATCTTCTTTCAGAATGACTTCCATTTCAGAATCTCCAGTCTTGCATGGGCTAAGCCCGTTAAATTTAGAGCACCTGCGGCACGATTGAAAATCATGCCCTGGCACGTGACGCGCTGGTGAAGAGATTGTTCCGACAACTTCTTCAATTGCCAAGTCAGATCCAGCAAATCCAGATCTTTCTCCGTGCCTCTGTGTCTCCGTGGTAGGTTTTTGACCTACCGCGCGGCAAACGGCAGCAATGCGATATTGCGCGCGCGCTTGATCGCCGACGTGAGCCGGCGCTGATGCGGTGTGCAAACTCCGGTCAGCCGACGTGGAACGATCTTGCCCCGTTCTGCCACGAACTGCCCGAGCAAACGCACGTCTTTGTAGTTAATATCGTCAATTTTTTCCACGCAGAACTTGCAAACTTTTTTGCGACGGAAAAATTTCCGTCCGCCGCCGCCTTCGCGGCCGCCCGGTCCACGATCCGGTCGCGGACCATCCGGCCTTCCGCCCTGGGGCCGTGGCGATGGTGTTGATACTTCCTGATTGTCGTCAGCCATGTTTCTCCTTCAAGCAGCGCGCTCCACAGCGCGCAAATCTTTTCTTTTCAAAATCGTTTTAAAATCCGGTTCCGTTTTTAGACGAGTCCCGGATTTGAAATTCTTCCTGGCCTGCTCCCCATTGCATCGTCGAAATCAGCAATAAGTAACGACTCAGGCAAGAGCTAACAGCTGTTTTTAGACAGCCGCTGTACTCTCTGCCGCTTCCGCCTGCTGTGAACCTGCCGGTGGACGCTTCACCTTGGCTGCGCGCAGCTTGCGCACTTTGTCCAGCCTCTGCTGTTCTTCGTCTGTGCGCACGGTAATGAACTTAATCACCGGCTCAGAGACGCGCAGGCGGCGCTCCAGTTCATGGATGGCCTTGCCGTCAGCCTGCAATACGAATAGGACATACTGCCCGTCGGAAAACTTCTTGACGTCATAAGCCAGACGGCGCTTTCCCATCTTTTCTGTGTTCTGTACCGTTGCCCCGGCCGTTGTGGCATGGCCTTGCAGCGTTGCGATCAGCTTGTCCATGTCTTCTTCCAACAGGTCAGGCCGTACGATAAACATCACTTCATAGCTTCGTTGCATGTTGTCTCCAAACTCTCATTCTTCGGTACTTAGTGTTTGGTATTTAGCTGCAAGACCGCGGCTGTTTCGCCGCTTGCAAACCTGCTTACAGCTTCCATCAATACTAAGTACCTTCTTCTTCCTGCTTATTCTTCCGATTAAACCTATTCATAGCGATCAGAATGCTCTCATTCACGATCACATTCACCGCCTGCGCAGCCAGGTCCAGCGCTTCATCCACTGCCACCATCTGCGACTTGCGAAAAGGCGCGAGTATATATTTCGCTCCGCCTTTTTTCGGATCATCAGGCGCAACGCCGATTCTGATCCGCCCAATCTCTTCGGTCTGCAGGGCGTTAATGATCGACTGCATTCCGTTGTGCCCGGCCGATGAACCTCGCGCCCGCACTCTGATCATTCCCAGCGGCAGGTCAAGCTCGTCATAAATCACAATCAAGTCCCGCTGCGGTTCAACTTCATATTTCCTGACCAGCTCCAGCACTGACATGCCGCTCAGGTTCATGTAAGTTTCCGGTTTGGCCAGCAGGATCTCGTCATTCCCGATTCTGGTCCTGGCAGTCAGCGCCTTGCAGTGCCGGTTATCGATCATTACGCCGCACTGCTCGGCTATCCGGTCAACGGCAAGAAAGCCGATATTGTGGGGAGTGAACTGGTATTCGATACCAGGATTTCCCAACCCAACGATCAGCCTCACCGCCGTTACTTCTTCTCTTTGGCGGCAGGAGCTTTTTCAGCTTCAGCGCCCTCTTCCGTATCCTGCTTGCCCTTCTTAATGACTTCAGGCTCAGCCGGACCCGCTGCCGCGTCTGCCGCAGCTGCATCAGGCGTCGCCACAACTTCTTCCTTCACTGCCGTTACGTGCGCTACGCCCTGGTCTTCAGGGGTGATGAACTTCAGCTTGCCGCCGTGCGGCAGGTCTTTCACGCGCAGCACCACGCCAAATTCCAGCGCCGAAACGTCCGCATCAATGTGGCTTGGAATATCGCCCGGCAGGCACTCAATTTCAACTTCGCGGATGATCTGGTCCATGATGCCGCCCTGCTGCTTCACGCCAACGGCCTCGCCCACCAGATGGATCGGCACCATTACGCGCATCTTTTCGTCCATGGCAATGCGCTTCAGGTCAATGTGCAGGATGCTGCCGCGAATCGGCTCAAACTGCCAGTCCACGATCATCGCTTTGGTCTTCTCGCTACCCACCTGGAGGTCAAAAATCGTGTTGTGGCCGCTCGCAGAAGCGAGTATCCGCGAAATCACTTTCGGGTCCAGGCTCACAGCCACGGTGTCTTTTTTTGCGCCGTAAACCACGGCCGGAACGCGGCCGCTCACGCGCAAACGCCGCGCTTCATTTTTGCCGCGCGAACTATCCAACCTGGGTTGGGCTTCAACAACTTCTACCTGTGCACTCATTTGTCTCTTCCTTCTTCTCCGGCTTCCACCAGCTCACCGCTATGCAAACAATGTGCTGACGGAAGTCTCTTCGTGTATGGATTGGATTGCGCGGCCTAAAAGGCCGGCAATTGACAGAACTTTTATCTTGGGCTCATTTTTTCCCGGGCCCGTGAGCGGAATGGTGTTGGTAACCACCACCTGCTCCAATTGCGACTTCGAAATGCGTTCAATCGCCGGCCCGGAAAGCACCGGGTGTGACGCGCAGGCAAATACCTTGGACGCTCCTGCCAGCATCAGCGCGTCGGCGGTTTTCACCAGCGTTCCCGCCGTGTCAATAATGTCGTCGATGATCAAGCACGTCCGGCCTCGAACGTCGCCGATCACGTGCATCACTTCGGCCACGTTCATGTCGGTGCGGCGCTTATCGACAATGGCCAAAGCAGCATCAACTTTCTTGGCAAAGAAGCGCGCGCGCTCCACGCCGCCTGCGTCCGGCGAGACCACAGTCAGATTTGGCAGCTGCATCTTCTTGAAGTAGTCCACCAGCACCGGCGACGCAAACAAGTGGTCCACCGGAATATTAAAGAAGCCCTGAATCTGCGGCGCGTGCAGATCGACTACCAATGCCCGATGCGCACCCGCCGTGGTCAGCAGATCGGCAATCAACTTTGACGATACCGGTACACGCGGCTTGTCTTTGCGGTCCTGGCGCGCGTAGCCGTAATACGGAATCACCGTCGTGATGCGCCGTGCCGAAGCGCGTTTCAGCGCATCCACTAGCAACAAAAGCTCCATCAGGTGTTCATCCACGGGGAAACATGTGGGCTGCACGACAAACACGTCAGCGCCGCGCACGTTTTCCATTACCTGGATATAAACTTCGCCGTCGGAAAATCGCGTGACCGTGGCCTTGCCGCGTTCCAGGCCAAGGAAATGGCAGATCTCGTCGGTCAAAGCCTCATTCGCAGTGCCGCAGAAGATTTTGAACTTATCGTCTGCGCGCCCGCGTTGAGCTTTTTGCTCCTTCGGCTGCATTTCCTGCTTTTTCTCCGGTTTTTCCGTCGCTGTCGCTATCGTCGCCATTGGTTGTTCACTCCGTATGAGCTGGTTTGCTACATCGGAAATTCACTTGCTTCTAGCTCTTGACCCTCACTCCCGGACTTAAACATCTTCAAGCTTTTCTAACTGCTGGCTTCCGATCACCGGATCACCCGATCACGGGCGATCTCCCGATGGATCTGGCTGGGCCGCTAGGATTCGAACTTGAGCCGTTTAGCAGGCGTCCGAGCCTGCTGGCGAAATCCTGAGCGAAGTCGAAGGACCCCGTGCCGCACCCACATCCCTACTGCTCAAGCCTAAACTTGGCTGGGCCGCTAGGATTCGAACTTGAGCCGCTTAGCAGGCGTCCGAGCCTGCTGGCGAAATCCTGAGCGAAGTCGAAGGACCCCGCTGCTGCACCCACATCCTCACTGCTCAACCCTGAACTTGGCTGGGCCGCTAGGATTCGAACCTAGACAAAGTGCTCCAAAGGCACTTGACCTACCATTAGTCGACGGCCCAATGTCTTTCATTCAAGGGCTCCGCCGCAAGCGACTTTGCCCTCGGCTTGGGTTCGCGCGATTCAGCGCTCACCACTCGCCTCACCCCACATTTAACATCGTCATCCCGACGGCCGCTTGATGAGCACGCGCTTTCTTCAGCGTGCGAATAGGCCGGAGGGACCTTTTGCTTACTTCCCCTCACCCGATCACGGCGATAACACATCACCCGGCGGGGTACCCCTCCCCCTGCTACCTCAACTAGGAATCTAAAGGGTTTACAACATTTCAACCCCGGGGATCTGATTCAAAAATCCACGCCAACCACGCTCAATCGGACGTGAACAGGTCTTACCCTCACGGCCGCTCGTGTTTCGATCACCCGATGCCACTCACCACGTTCAGCTGGCCCGCCCAAACAGCTCATTCCAGTACCGTTTTCGCGGCAACGTCACCGTGGCCTGTGCCGGAATATCGTTCTCTTCCAGCTTTTTTACTGCCTGAGTCGCTGATTCCTGGTCGGCAAAAAGACCAAACACCGCAGAACCTGACCCTGATAGCGACACATATTTCGCCCCTGATCGTTCAAGCGCACGTTTGACCTCGCGTATTGCGGGATACTTAGGGAAAACGACACTTTCAAAATCGTTTTCAATCCCGGTACGGACAAGGTCGAGAAGCAGTGCCTCGGCCCGGTCCCGGCCTTTGCCTGGGACACCGGTGGCGGTAAAACTCCCGTTCAGCCACTCGTAAACAGTGCGACTGAACGTATTTATTCTATCCGAGCTCTCTTTGTCCGTCAATTTAACGTCGAACAACTTCCGGTCAGCCAATATTGCGGCACATTTTTTGTCCCAGTCGGCAAAAGCCGCCGGTGTCGATACGCCGACTTCCGGCGTGGCAATCACGCAGTGAAAGCTCGGCAGGTCTTCCAGCGGATAAACCTGCTCCCCGCGACCCGTTCCCAGCACCGTGCCGCCAATCAAAAACAGCGGCAGATCAGAGCCGACCTCTGATGCAATGCGTAGCCGCTCTTCCGGCGCCAGCGGCTGCTTCAATTCTTTTTCCAGCGCCAATATCGTAGCCACGGCATTGGACGACGCCGCTCCCACCCCGCCTTGTACTGGCAGCCGTTTCTCAATTGTGATGCGTACCTTGCCGCGCACTTTGAGCGACCGCAAGATTCTATCCGCCACACGCCAGCAGGTATTGTTTTCGTCGTCAGGCACGCGGGGATTTTTGCAGACAATCTCAATGCCCACGCCCTTGCTCACGTCCACCCGCACCTGGTCACTCAGCGCTACGGTCTGATAGATGGTGCGCAGCTCGTGAAATCCATCTTCACGCAGCGGTCCGATTTTCAAACCGAGATTAATCTTGGCAAAGGAACGGACGGAGGTGGCCATACTGTGTAGCCAATAATAAATCAGAATCTTGCTTTTTCCCCGAAACTCAGCAGCTAGCTTTTTCTGAAACCCGAAGCGAAGCGACGGGCCCTATAGCCATCGTCGGTTTGCTGCTTCAGCGTTCTGCGACGGCCTGAGGCTAGGGCGAACTCACAAGATAAGGCACAACATTTATATCCTGTCGTCTTGAGCGGAGCCGGAACGACCGCAGGGAGTTCCGCACAGTCGAAAGATCCCGATGCGGCATCCTTTGCCATACAGCATCAGGGAGTTCTCACGAAACTTCCCAACCAGCAATTCTGCCCTTGATCTCAGGTTGGATAATTGAGAATCAACAAAGCGACAAATTTGGAAATCTGGAGGAGAGTCATATGGCAATCGTTGCAAGAACAGCGCGGATCGACGGCGATAAGATGATCCCACTTGGCAAGACATTAATTAATTATGACGATGCTCTCGCTCAACTTACCGAAGAGCAGCGGCTTCGTGCCACCGTGTACGCCATGAACACACTTCTCATTGCTAAGAGTGTTTACAGCGCAGAAGAATTTAGATTTCAGTTTCGGCAATCAGCGCAAAAGCAGCTGTGCACGAAAAAGCGTTAGCGCGGCCTCGATTACACATCTGGGTGTCTAAGCCGCGCAGTTGGGGCATACGGCGATTCCGGTAGGCAGCAGGCTCTGAATCACTCCATGCCGGAGCCCCGGAGGGGGCGGAAGAGAGCGCTTTAGCGCGTCCTAGCCCAGTCCCGTTCCCGAGGCGCGCAATGCGCGTTGAGGGATAAGGGCTGGGTAAGCAAGGAAACGACTCCTTCCTCACTGCCGTAGGCCCGCGCGCCCGCGTATGCGGAGCACAAAACAAAAAAATCGGCTGGGCCGCCAACCTTGTTGCGGAAGGCAGCCCAGCCAGAAGCGCTAAGCCGACTTGCGGGTCGCGCCGGCGTGGAAGTTGATGATCTTGCCGCGCAGCTCTTCAGGCGTCCACTGTTTTTTGGGCGATTGAAAATTTGCCGGAACGTAAAACTCAATCAATTTCGCCATCACATCCTCCTTGCCGGTAGCACCGTGCCGTCTGGCAGCGTTCTTCAGGAGCCACCGCAAAAGTCTGAATCTAATCCAGCGCATCGGCCTGTCCCGTATGTCTCTAAGAAGTAGCAAGCTGAGTGCCACTTACAGAAACACTGAACCACAAGGAGAGTTGTTGGCAGCCATGCGCCAAAAGGCTCAAGTTTGGTAAAGCTTGTGTGCGCTTTGGCGCAAATAAATTGCATCCCGCGCTGATCTTGTAGCCAAGACGGACGCTGGGATTTAGACTCATCTAAAAAATTGACACACGGAGGAACCATGTCCAAAGGACAAAAGATTGTGATGTGGGTGGCAACGATTTTATTGACCGCGTTGTTTCTGTCTGCAGGTTTGCCCAAGTTGCTGATGCCCGCCAAGATGTTGTCACAGTGGGTGTACGCGCCGTGGTTTCTCACTGTCGTAGGCGTATGTGAAACGTTGGGAGCCATCGGACTGCTGATACGTCAGCTTGCGGTGTTGGCCGCTCTGGGTCTTTGCGGCATTCTGATTGGCGTTTTCTACACCCTCATCCACATACACATGTATAACCAGCTTCCGGTGCCAGTTGTTGCATTTATTCTCCTGATTGTGGTGATCAACCTGCGGCGCAAAGAAAACAGAACTGCAACCGCGTCTGCCACAGCCTAATACCTGAACAGGTACGACAGCTTAATAAATATCTGCCTTCCGTCATTAATAAAGTTGTTGCGCGTGCGCAGCAGCCCATCGAAACCCTGTCCCGGAGCGCAGGGCAGTCCGGCGCAAACGCGTAGCAGCCGATCGTCAAGGTTTTGTAGATCGCTGTTGTAGCCCGCATAAATCGCTGTGCCGGGAGTCAGCAGGTAGGTGAACAGCACGTCGCCATTAAAGCCCTTGGTGTTCTGCAGCGTGGTTAGAAATGGATTTGCAATCGTCGTGTTGTACTCGCCGATCAGGCGCAGGGAAAATTCTTTGGTGAATTGATAGTTCCACTTGGACCGCATGATGTGGTTGTTAAAGATATTGAGGTTCGTGTTCTGGTCCAGCAGCCGCGTCATTAAATAAGTGTTCTCAACGGTGAGCCCTTTCGTGGGGCGGACTGTGGCCTTGGCAACCGCCGTGTTCTGGTAGGCCAGCACCGGCGGCCCGGTGCGCGGGACAAAATTCGTCGCCGTGCCCCAGTCCATCTCCATAGCTAGGGTCAGCCACTTCCAGTATTGCGTGCGGATCTCCGCGCCGCCCAAAAGGTGCGGGTAATCACGATTGGCCGTCAGCGTTGAAAAATCTTGCGGCCGCAGTTGCTCGTGTTCCCATACAGTGAAGATGGAAAAGGAACTAAAGCGCGGGAAGTCCCATTCATAAGCAGGATTGATGAGGTGGCCAAGCCGCGTACCGTTATGGTCCCACAAGCTTTGTTCAACAACACGCGGGCCATGCGCCGTCAGGAGCTTGCCTTCAGGATGAAAAGTCCGGGCAACCAAGGTGCTTACGCGGCGAATGTCCGTGCGGTTGATGAAACCGGCTTCAGAATCAAAGCCCGCGGAAAGGTCCTGGAACTGGGTGTTGTACTCCCAGGAACGTGAGCTGCGTGCCACAGAGGCCTGGTATGCGGGGCCTGCCTGGTGCGTACCATCGCTGAACTTGGTCTCGCTGGTGACCGCTTGGCCGCTCATCTGCCAGTTCTGGTTGATCCTGATCTGTGTGTCCACGCCGCCAACGCGGTTAAAGCCCACCACGCAACGTTCAGCACTGCAAAATGTATTGGGATCGGTGTGCAATTCGCGGTCAGTATAGATAAAGCCAAAGCTGTTGTTCTTTCCGAATTCGCGATTGACGCGCAGCACGCCAAAGTATGCGCTCTCTCCGGCCAGCGGGTCAGTGCCAATCACGCTTCTGCCGGGTGAGCGATCATCGGCCAGCATGGCGCCCACGGCCCACGGACCTTCTTTGCCCGTCAAGCGTATGCCATACAGCGGATCGACAATGCGCCGCGTGAAGACCAGATTCAACGGCGTTTGGAAGAAGTTGGAATTTTCCTGGAAGAACGGGCGCTTCTCCGGAAAGAAAACTTCAAAGCGCTGGTTCACCGTAACCTGGGGATCATCGGATTCAATCTGTCCGAAATCAGGATTGATGGTAGCGTCCAGCACCATGCTGTCTTTGATCACTACTTTGGAATCAAGCCCCGCCTTGGGATACACGTGCTTGCCGGTAAACCGGTCAGCGGCAGGATCGCGCTCGTCCAAAGCGCGAAACGCCTCCACTGACGTATAAGGAATGAACTGGATATTGTGGCTCGGTGAAATTTCCGAAAGGCCGTTGATGGTTCCTTCCTTGGTCAACATGCCTTGAATGTGGTTGCTGTTGGGCGGAAAGAATGAGTGCTCTGAGTTTCGTGGAATCACGCGTAGCAGAATCACGCCCCAGCTCAGAGATGCCGCCTGCCGTCGAAAACGCAGCGACTTGAACGGAATCTCAATCATCACCATGTAGCCGTTGCCGGTGAGTTTGCCGGTGGTATGCCATACGGTGTCAAAGGAATTATCGGGCCCACCGCTTTCTGCAAAGAGTCCGTCTTGCTGAATGCCGTATGGGTTCGAATAAAAATAGTAGGCGTGGCGCTGGTCATGGAATGTGTCCAGCCAGAGGCCGACCTGGTCGTCATCGTCAATCAACTCGCGGCGCAGCATGCGTGCGCGAATTTTTTTGGGTTCCTTATCAAAGCAAAGGAACACGGCATAGAAATTCTTGTCGGTATAGCCCAGGTAGGCTTCAGTCGGCTGGCTCGCGGGCTCACCATCACGCGGCTCCTGCTGTATGAACCGGTCGATCTTCAACATCTTTCGGGCCAGGTCGGTAACCGGCTCCATGCCTTCAAAGTCGCCCAGCTTGGGAGAGGACGGCAGGCGTGGGATATTGGGTGAGCTGATCTCAGCCTTCAGGTTCGGGGCAGGCTGGCTAGGACCTTTATGCTGGGCGCAGAGTGGCGACGTTACCAGAATAATCATCCCGATTATTTTGGTGATATTCCTGAAGTTCCGCCATTTTGCCACGTTAATGTGTACCTGGGATGAGCTATAAAGGTTTTCGACTTTTAGACTTACGTCGCTAAGAAAGGTTAACCTGCCCGACTGCGCCATATCCAGCGAACGGCTTGCGATTCTTTTAACTCGTGGCACACTAGGAGGATTTTTTGCAGATTGTGATTCTCGCCGCGCTCAAGATTCTTCTTTCCCCGATGCGTTCATCCGTGTGCATCGGTGGTGAGATTTCTGGTTTCGTCGATCAAAAAAGGTCCGGCTGACGGCCGTACTTGATGCCAAAATGATCGTAAGCCATGCGCGTAGCCACGCGCCCGCGTGGAGTGCGGTCGAGAAAGCCTATCTGAATCAGGAACGGCTCATAGATTTCTTCTAGCGCGTCCTGCTCTTCCGCCAGCGCCGCAGCCAATGTACTAAGCCCAACGGGGCCGCCATTGTATTTTTGAATGATGGTCAACAGAAGGCGGCGGTCCACTTCGTCAAAGCCGTGCTTGTCCACTTCCAGCATTTCCAGCGCGGCTTGCGCTGTAGTTTTGTCGATTCGTCCCTGCCCGCGGACTTGAGCAAAGTCGCGTACGCGCCGCAGCAGCCGGTTGGCAATGCGCGGTGTACCACGGGCGCGTCCAGCGAGTTCAGCGGCGCCTTCGGAATCAATCGATACGCCAAGGATTTCCGCAGAGCGCTCCACAATGTATTTCAGCTCTTCATCGGTATAGAACTCCAGCCGCAGCAAAATGCCAAAGCGCGATCGCAACGGCGATGACAACATCCCGGCGCGCGTGGTGGCCGCGACAAAAGTAAACGGACTGACGTCAATGGTATGCGTGCGGGCTGAAGGCCCCTGCCCGATGATGATGTCGAGCTTGTAGTCTTCCAGCGCTGAATAAAGAATTTCCTCCAGCGCGGGTTGCAGGCGGTGGACTTCATCCAGAAACAGGACTTGCCGTTCGCGCAGGTTGGTCAGGATGGCCGTGAGGTCACCCTTGATCTGTATGGCCGGCCCGGCGCTCTGCTGATAAGCCACGCCCATTTCATTGGCGATAATCGTCGCCAGCGTGGTCTTGCCCAACCCCGGAGGCCCATATAAAAGGACGTGGTCCAGCGCTTCACCGCGTGACTTGGCTGCCTCCACGGCCACCGCCAGATTCTCTTTTACTTTTTTCTGTCCAATAAATTCGCGCAGGTAGCGCGGACGCAGCTTGAGTTCATACGACGCATCGTCTTCTGCCTGCACGGCGGAGACGAGACGGTCTTTGTCTTTATCAATCGGTTTGTGCTCCGAAGCGGACACTCTGGCGATGGTAAAGCGAACTGGAAGAAAATGCCAGAAGCAGATTAGGGATTGAAGCGAATTCAACCTAAAAATGACGCATAATGCGCGATCATCGGCAAAAAGCAGGCCCCCGGCATTTTAATGAAATTTTATTCGGCGCGGGTTTTGTTGAGACCACCTGCTGGATGGGGGTCAGCATCAACTAACAGCAAGTTCCCCCCAGGAGATTCATCATGAAAGTTCTTTCGCTCGTCATAGGCGGAGCTCTGATTTCCGCTGCCACATTAGCGGTCGCGCAAACCACAGAAACTCCGCGCATCTTTACTGGGAGCAACAGCACCCAGACTGTACAGGTACAGCAGCAGGGAACAGGAATGGCCATCAAAGGAGTAACAGGCTCAAATGCCCCAGCCATCCTTGGCCAAGCCACAAACACAAGCGGCGTAACCTATGGTTTGTGGGGAGTGGTATCAAGCAGCCAAGGAACGGGGGTTCGCGGCGAATCGAATGCCACGACTGGAGGCGCGGGCGTAGTTGGCATTTCTCACGGAACGACCGATAGTACGGGCGGAGGTAGTGGCGTCTTTGGCCTGGCCATGGGCGGCGGCGTGGGCATACACGGAAAGGCCGCAAGCAGCGATGGCAGCATCGGGGTGCTGGGTGAAGCCGACCCTCTTGATAATCTCCCTATTGCAGTCATGGGTCACATTACCGCCAGTTGCTGCGGCATAGCTGGCCTATTTCAAAACGATGTTAACCCCGCTAACGGCGGCACAGGGAATGAGAGCATTATCGTCGGGCAAACAGCGGATCCGAACAATCCCTCGACCCCGAAAATCGTCTTTAATCTGACAACCAATGGCAATCTATCCATTACTGGACACTTTACTTCTGGCGGCGCGGACTTTGCGGAGTCAGTTGCTGTCAAGGGAGTTCAATCCAGCTATGCCGCGGGCGATGTACTGGTGATTGACGATACTTCGCAACGCCGCCTCGCGCATACCACACAACCATATTCAACGCTCGTGGCGGGAATTTATTCCACTCAACCGGGCATGGTGGCCGGGGTCAGTCTTGGTAAAGTGCCTGGATCTCATGTCCCTCTTGCCGTGGTTGGCATCGTTCCATGTAAGGTAACTGCCGTGAATGGTTCAATCAAGGCCGGGGACCTGCTCGTGACTTCGGCTAAACCCGGGTATGCAATGAAAGGAACGGACCCCAGCCGCATACCGGGCGCGATTCTAGGCAAAGCACTACAACCCTTACCTAACGGCGAGGGTGTTATCGAGGTTCTAGTGACGTTACAGTAGCTGTATGCTTGCGCAATAGCTGGCCCAGATGACAATTCATCAACAAAGAAGGGACCCGGAGTTGGCGCTCCGAGTCCCTTATCGACGAAGTTACGCGAACATCGAGACGTTTATTGCGTTGCCGAGCAGGAAGGTGCAGGGAAAGTAGTCAGCGCTTGCACGCCTGCCCCGGCTTGTCCGGTTGAGAACGGACGCCCCGGTATGGGACGCAGCGTTCCATCAGTCATGATCATCCAGCCGTCCACTCGTGCTTGGGCGAAGAGTGATGTGTAAACAAACTTGCCGTTTCGGGTGGTGGCAATGGAGCCGACCCAGTCATCGGCGGCAAAGGGTGATCCCGGCACGGGCTGGAGTGAACCATCCTGCCCCACAGCCAGCGATGACACCTCAGAATTAAATACATCGCTGGTCAGCAGGTTCTGATTCCCTGGAGTAAGCGTAAGCGCATTGATGGTGCTGGTGCCTCCGCTGGGGAATGGCGATCCAGCTACCGGCGTCAGGCTGCCATCCGACGCCATAATGAAAGCATCGACCAGATCAGAACCAGCGCTGGCAACAAAAACGCGGTTGCTCGCACAATTGCTGTCCACCGCCGCTGCTGCGCCGTTGGTAAGAAAGGGCGACCCGAAGACCGGTGTGAGACCTCCATTCGCATCAATCGCGTAAACGCCTACGGCATCCATCGACTTCAGGCCGACCAGAAGGAACTTTCCGTTGGCTGTCACTTTCAAACCTTCAGGAAACGCGCCGCTATCGAAGGGCGAACCGGTGGCTTCCGTGAGCGCGCCGTTGGCTGCAATGTTAAAAGTGCGGATGAATGTTGAACTTTCGTCAACAGCAAAGAGAAAGCGTCCGCCAGGATTCGCGGTAAGTGAAAACGTATTACCAGCATTTGCCGGCGCAACGGTAAAAGGAGAGCCCGGGACAGCCGTCAGAATTCCTGTCCTGGGGTCGATGGCGAAAGCGCTGATAGTGCCGCTGCCTGCGTTGGCTGCGTAGAGAAAACTTTTTGTGCCTTGGGTTGCGGTTGTAATGGTTTCAGGGCCAACATCGTGCGCGCCGCCATCCCCGCCTGTAAGAAATGGCGATCCGGGAATCAGCGTGAGCGCTCCGTTGCTGGGGCTTACCTTGAAAACGGAAACGGTGTTGGGAGAAAAATTATCGTTGGTATAAACAAAGTTATTTTGAGCAAATGCCGTGATGGCAAACAACAGAATAGGAAAAACGAAGTAAGCTTTCTTCATAAATACACATTCCCTTAGGTTTTTGGATTCCAGGGGAGAGTCACTGGAATAAGAGCATGCCAAATGCCAAAACCAGCAGAGACACTCCTTGCGCGGCGCTGGCTTGGGCGTGGGAATCCTGAGTAGCTCAATGCCACATGTGGGAATGGTGGGGCAAGCGGTTGCTAACGGCGGGTTAAGGTGTGAGTCCAAAGACGTGATGAAGCTCAATAAACACAGGCTCCTGGTCACTTTCCTCTCAGTGTTGATATTGGCTGGAAGCACACAAAGTTATGCAATCGATAAGACGCGCTACCGCGAACTCTTTCAGAAGCTTGGTGAAGCGGCAAAGCAGAAAAACTGGCAAGCAGCGCGAGATGTGCTGACTGAAATCGGACGCGAACTGCCCGCCCCAACACCGCGTTATATGTTGAGTGTGGCGACCATCGAAGCCAGGCTGGGCCACAAGGATGAAGCGTTATTGTGGATTGAGAAGTATGCCGCTACTGGCCTTAGCTTTGATTCTTCCAGGGATGAAGATCTCAAAGCACTCATAACCGCGGGAAACGGAGAGAAAGTGGCCGAGTTGATGAAGGAACATGGCTTGTCGGTGACGAACGCTGAGTTTGTCTGCGAACTGCCGCAGGCCGATACCATGCCTGAGGACATCACTTATCTAAAAAGCTCAAATGCGAAATCAGCGGGCAGCTTTTACGTCTCCAGCATCCAGCACCACACTGTGTATCGAGTTTCGCT
>DATBVH010000282.1:0-3742 GCA_036515395.1 Candidatus Angelobacter sp. | reverse complement strand
CGCGCGCACCAAGACGGTTCACACTCTCGAAGAGTTCAAGCATGTTTTCGACGATGCGCTAAAAGCCAATGATCTTACATCCATCGTGGCGAAAGTTGAGGCCGTGGGGCCAAAGGGCTACGTGACGGAATTGGCGTTGCTGGAAAATCGATTTCAGTTCAAACGGTATATTGAGAAGCTCACCACGGATGCGCACCGCGGAGACGCGGAGGCGCAGAGAAAAAGTTGATGGGCTTGCTCTAATAGCAAGAATGCTCCGTCTATGGAAATTCGGGATAGCAGATTCATGTTTGGTTTAGTTCTCCGTGTCTCTGTGCCTCCCGTGGTGGATTTTTGTATTGCAAGAGGAGTTGCCCCATGTCCAATGTTCTCGCTGAACTTATCACCCAACTCAACACCGGCGGGCTGCGCGTGGTGGATCTCACGCAGCCGCTCAGTCCGCAGACGCCGCTCCTGCCGCTGCCATCGCAGTGGCCAAACACGCCGGCATTCAAAATCTGGGAGCTTTCGCATTACGACGATCGCGGTCCAGCATGGTACTGGAACGGTTTTGAAACAGGCGAGCACACCGGAACGCACTTTGATGCGCCCATCCACTGGGTGAGCGGCAAAGACCTGCCGGAAAACAGCGTGGATAAAATCAATCCTAAAAAGTTTGTTGGGCCTGCCTGCGTAATCGATGTGACTGCCGATGTGGCGAGCGATCCGAATTTTCTGCTTACAGTGGACCGCGTGCAGCAGTGGGAAAGAAAGTATGGGCGCATTCCTGCCGGAGCGTGGATGCTGCTGCGCACTGGCTGGTCCGCTCGCACCGACCCCAAACAGTACATCAACCTGCAGGATGACGGGCCGCACACTCCGGGATTTGTGAAGGAATGCTCAGACTTTCTGGCCAAAGAGCGTGATGTTCTGGGCGTGGGTGTGGAGACAGTCGGCACCGATGCGGGTCGTGCAGCTAGCTTTGATCCGCCGTTTCCCAATCACTACGTAATGCATGGCAGCGGCAAATTCGGCCTGGCTGGTTTATGTAACCTTGACCAGTTGCCGCCGACCGGAGCAGTCGTTATCGCCGCGCCGCTGAAGATCGTGGACGGCTCAGGGAGTCCCTTGCGGGTGATTGCGATCACGCCATCTGTCTGAAATCCCGAGCACAGCGAGGGAACCCTATACAAAGAAGAATCTGTCGATCTCTAGGAAAATAACTCGGACTCAACCAGATAAAATCGGATTCTATAGCTACGAGTTGCGGCATCATGGGTATAGGGTTCTCTCGCTACGCTCGAGACTTCGAAAAGACTAGAGAGTCGCCCTCTTCACCACGGCTGCCAGAGCGCGATTCCGTTCCAATTCACTCTGGATACTGTTCGCCGCTTTGATATAGCTTTCGCGCAATGCACCATCCAGGGAATAGGAGTGCGCCACCGTCGAGAGAACACGCGCCTTCTCATAGTCAGACGTGATCCGGCTGACGCCATTCAGGACCTTGCCGACAGAATCATTGCTCAGTTTGTTGTGGTCCATCAGCGCGATCAGGCAGCGCGAGCGCTCATAATCGCTTGCCATGGAATCGGTGAGGCCAAGATAAATATTCATTTGGCTCTCGTCGAACTTGTTGGCCTTGAGCAGCGTGGTGAGCACGCGCGATTTCTCATAGTCGCTGCTGGCTTTTTGCATGTTCTGCATGGCTTTGGTCATGGACGCGCTGCTCAGGCTATTGTTCTGCATCAATTCCAGCAGGCTGCGTGAACGCTCATAGTCAGACTTCATGGAGTCGACCACTTTCAGATAGTTCGCCATTTGTGCTTCATCAAACTTGCCTTGCTTCGCTAATCCCAGCAGCAGACGAGACTTTTCATAGTCAGAGCCAATACTGGTGGTTGCGTCCATGATGCGGTTGGTCTGGTCCGCGGTAAGCTTGTATTTCTGCATCGGAGCCAGAAGGTCGCGCGACTTTTCATAGTCGGATTGGATCGACGATACCAACTTCAGATAAAAATCGAGTTGCGACTGGTCAAAAGCTTTCTGGTCGAGCAGTGACAGCAGAATGCGCGATTTTTCGTAGTCGCTATGGATGCTGCCGGCGGAGCTCAGCGCCATGCTCACGTTTTCTTTGGAGATGTTGGGCCGCCGCAGCAGGTCGATCAATACACGCGAATGCTCATAGTCGCTCTTGAGTTTATTGGCGGCCGTAAGGAATGCCGTGCGCGAAGCTTCGTCAGGCAGGTCATATTGCTTGCTCACCGTCATGAGTATGCGGGCCATCTCATAATCAGAATTGATCTGCTCGCCAGCCTGCATGATCACGCGCTGTATCACGGGTGAAGGCAGCTTGGGTTGCTCCAGAAGCTTGCGGAAGTAAACGCCGCGAACGTAGTCGGATTGCAGATTGCTGATTTCGTCCAGCACGGCATTGGGACCGCCCTTTGCCAGCAGCGCGGGGACGCGCGCATCGGCGGCAAAGCCGGTGCTGCGCTCCAAGGAAAGAAGGAATTGTGCGAACCAAGCTTTGGCCTCGCCTTCAAACGGCTGCTGTTTGCCATTGATCTTGTAAACATATTGCAGGCCGCTGCCCGATGGTGTGACCTTTACTTGTTTGAGAGTGTCGTCCTGCCGCAAATTTACTTCAAACAAGCCGCCGGGAGAGATGCTCTGGATTTCTGTGGCTTCGGCATTGAATTTAATCTCGCCTTCGGCGTGCAGATCCAGACTGCAATCGCCGCCCGACCAGTTGGCTATCCAATGCTTATTGCCATTATTCGACTCAATGTTCATGTTGTGGAGCTTGGCGCGAGTTCCACAAACGCTGATCTCACTGCCGGGAACAGCGGGCACCGCTGGGACGGCTGGCACCGCCGGAACACCTGGCACCGCAGGTACTGCTGGTGTCGCTGGAACTGCAGGCACACTGCCGCTCTGGAACTTCGGCGGCTCTGGAGCTTCAGGGGCTTCGGCCGGTTCTGGCGCTTCTGGTGCCTCAGGCGCTTCCGGAGCCTCAGCCATTTCCGCTGGTTCCGCACGCTCAGAGTCATTATCAAAAGAAGGCCTGGCTTCAGGCGCTTGTGATGTT
Organism: Candidatus Angelobacter sp.; assembly: GCA_036515395.1. GTDB lineage: Bacteria > Acidobacteriota > Terriglobia > Terriglobales > Acidobacteriaceae > Angelobacter. The sequence continues at coordinate 675 of DATBVH010000282.1, read as the reverse complement.
GTGGATGAATCTCTATTTGCCGAATCCTGGGCGTGAGGTGCAGTTGCGGGAGTGGAAGCCGGACTCGGCTTCGCTTTGCCGCTCTTGGCGGCGGGCGTGCTGCTTTGCGACGCAGGCCGCATCGCGGAAAGAGGCAGCACAATGCAAAGCGTCAATATACCTAGAGCAAGCGCGGCCGGACGGGAAACTGACCCGCGCGGCAAAGCCGGATTTAACACGGCCAAAACGCGACCTTCCAATTGCGATTTGCGCGCCATGGCCAGCGCTGTTGCCAGTTCAGGCTCGCGCAATCCAGAAACGATATCCAGCAATTCATGTGCGTAGTCAGAGGCTTTAGTTCCCGTTGCGAGCACATGATCGTCACAGGCGCGTTCGCGTTCCGCGCGCATGGCGCGAACCATGAGCCACACGAGCGGATGGAACCAATAAATTGAGGCTGCAAGATTTGCCAATGCCTGCGTGAATGCATCCAGCCGCTTGATGTGCGCCAGCTCGTGATTGAGGATGGCGGAGCGCCGCGTGGCAGACCACTCAGGGTAATCGGGTGATAGCACGATGCGCGGGAACATGATGCCGGTGGTGATGGGCACTTCAATCTCGTCGCTGACTAGCAGCGCAACGTGGCGATCGATTCTCAGGTCGGCCGAGACTGCGCGTACCTGCGCGTTCCAGCCT
>DATBVH010000281.1:0-4914 GCA_036515395.1 Candidatus Angelobacter sp. | reverse complement strand
CCAGGGCGACATCCTGGATAGTGACGGTTTTTCCGCCTGTTTTCGGCTCAGGCAGAGCCGCAGCGGGCGCTTGTCCCATGGGCACCACCGGCTCCGGGACACTGGCTCCCTTGGCCTTGGCTGCGGCTTCGCAGAACTTTCCGTCAGTGAAAGTTGTAGCTTCGCACTGCAGCAGGTGTGCGGCAATCTTGCCGGCTTTTTCTTTCAGCTTCTGGATCGCCATATAAACAGCGGTCCCGCCCACGGCCAGCCCACGACTGCCAAAGGTGCCGATACCGTACTGCACGATGGCCGTATCGCCATGGATCACCGTCACATCATTCACGCCAACGCCGAGCTCGTCCGCCGCGATCTGCGCAAATGAAGTCTCTTCTCCCTGACCATGTGGAGATGCTCCAGTCAGCACCGTAACTTTTCCTGTCGGCTCCACGCGGACAGTCGCGCTTTCCCATCCGCCGGCCGGCATCGCAGAAGAAGGACCAAGCGCGCAAATCTCCACATACGTCGATACGCCGATCCCCATAATGCGGCCATCTTTGCGCGCCGATTTCTGCTGTTCGCGAAGCTTTTTGTAGTCGGCCATCTTCAGCGCTTTATCCAGCGCGCCCTGATAGTTGCCGCTGTCATAGAAAAGTCCTGTAGCGGTCTTGAAAGGAAACTCATTCGGCTGCGGAAAATTCTTTCGCCGCACCTCTACCGGATCCATGCCCAGCTCCAGCGCCACCAGGTCCAGCGCGCGCTCCACAACGTAGGTCGCCTCAGGCCGGCCCGCGCCGCGATACGCATCTGTCGACATCTTGTTGGTAAACACGCCGGTCACGTTAATCTGGATCGCAGGAATTTTGTAGCAGCCGGAAAGCATCAGCCCGGTCAGCGTTGGAATCGCCGGCGTCAGCAGTTGGAAATACGACCCCATATCGGCAAACACGTTGTAGCGCAGCCCGGTCAGCGTGCCATCTTTTTTGAAGCCGATTTCAATGTAGCCAGTCTGCCCGCGTCCGTGAATAGTGGCTTGCATGTTCTCGCGGCGGCCTTCAATCCATTTCACCGGACGATTGAGCTGCATGGAAATCCAACCCATCAGCGCTTCTTCCGCATACACGTTGAGTTTTGAGCCAAAACCGCCGCCGACCTCCGGCGTAATCAGCCGCAGCTTGTTTTCCGCCATGCCCAGCATGATTGCCACCTGCGTCCGGCACAGATGCGGAATCTGCGTCGACGTCCACAGCGTCAGCTCCTGCTCGCCCGGAAAATATCTCGCCAGCACGCCGCGCGGCTCCATGGCAATCGGCGCCAGGCGCTTGTGCAAAATCCTCTGCTTTACCACTTTGTCCGCCGATTTCAGCGCCGCTTCAATATCGCCTTCACCGGCCGTCAGCTTGTATGCCACGTTCGTGCCAAACTGCTCATGGATCACCGGACTCTTTGCGTCCGCGGCTTTTTCTTCATCCAGCGCTACCGGCAGCTCTTCATAATCCACTTCAATCAAGTCCACGGCATCACGCGCGGCAGATTTTGTTTCCGCCACCACCACCGCCACCGGATGCCCCACAAAATAAACTTTATTGATCGCCAGCGTGCGATGGTCCGGCACCTTCAGGTCCGGCAGCGCCGCAGCGCACGGCACCGGGCCAATCTTCTGCGTGTCTTTTCCCGTATAGACGGCCACCACGCCCGGCAGCTTCTGCGCCGCCGATGTATCAATACTCTTGATCTTTGCGTGCGCATAAATGGAGCGCAGAAACGCGGCATGCAGCGTGTCCGGCAGGCGAATGTCGTCAACGTAATGCGCCAGCCCCTGAATCAACCGGGGATCTTCCGTGCGCTTGATTGGTTTGCCAACTGTTTTTTCCGCCATGCTGCCCTCCTGCAAATCTCTGAAACCTTACCGCTGATGAACGCTGATAAAACGGATTGCTTAAGCTCCGCTGTAATTATTTTCAATCTCGATGACTGTCCATCACTCGATTGGACCTAATCTCTTTTAGCTCTTTCCTGATCAGCGTTGATCCGCGTTCATCGGCGGTAAGCTGTCGCCTTTTGATCACCAGATCACCCGATCACGTGCGATCACCCATCTTTTCTTCTCCGTGTCTCTGTGTCTCCGTGGTGGGTTTTCTTATCAGTGTTGATCCGCGTTCATCAGCGGGAAGATTTTTCTGGTTTTCTCCCCTACCGCGCCACGCTCTTCGACTTCATCTTTTTCGCCGCGCACTGCACGGCCTGCACAATGTTCTGGTATCCCGTACACCGGCAGAGATTTCCCTCAAGCCCGTGGCGAATCTCTTCATCCGTCGGGTCAGGATTGCGCTGCAGAATCTGCGCTGCGGCCATGATCATTCCCGGAGTGCAGTATCCGCATTGCAGCCCGTGATGCTCCCAGAAACCGTTCTGCACTGGATGCAGCTCGCCGCCCTGCGCCAGTCCCTCAATGGTCGTCACCGTAGATCCATCGGCCTGCGCCGCCAGCATGGTGCAGCTCTTTACCGCTTGCCCGTCAACCATCACGGTGCATGCGCCGCAGAGTGAAGTCTCGCAGCCCACGTGCGTGCCGGTCAGGTTCAGCACGTCGCGTATGTACTGCACCAGCAGCAGGCGCGGCTCAATTTCATTCTGGTGGGTCACGCCATTCACGGTCACGTTGATTGACTTCTTCATTTGCTCCACCTCTTGGTTAGCATACTGACGTTCAGCAGCATGGGAACTTTTAGTCGCAGGACATATTAAATGGTTCGCGGGGGACTTGCCAGAAGGCATGCCTTACTTATGTTGTAAAATCTTCCAGAGGATCCCACATGGCAGAACTGTCGTATGAAGAAATGAAAGCTCGTCTGGCTGACCTGGAGAAGCAGGTCGCAACCAAACGCACCGGAGCGATGGAGTTCCGCGTGAGTGAAAAAGGCGGCGTCAGCGTTTATGGCTTGGGACGTTTCCCGGTCACGCTCTATTTTGAGCAATGGACGCGGCTGCTGGACCAGGCTGACAATCTCCGCGCGTTTCTGGAAGAAAACAAATCCAAGCTCAAACTGAAAGAACCAAAGTAATCGCCGGAATCGACAAACCAAAAAACCTTACCACTGATAAACGCAGATAACACTGATCTGCACGGATCAAATTCAATTGTTATTTGTAAATCCTTAAATCCGTGTTTATCCGTGGTGAGGTTTTATTCTCCGTGTCTCAGTGTCTCAGTGTCTCCGTGGTAGATTTTTGTTTTGCGTCAATGACCGAACCTTCTTTCACCGAACTCAACCGCTGGCTGGTCCAGTTAGTCGAACGGCGCGGCAGCGATCTGCTGCTCGTCACCGACGCGCCCGCATGCATTCGCGTGGATGGCCAGGTTGTTCCCATCGGCGAGAGAAAGGTCACGAGCGACGAGATTGAAAACGCCATTACGCCCACGCTCATGCCGCATGCGCTGCGGCAGTATCTGGAAATCCGCATCGCCGACTCTTCTTATCGCAATACTGACCTTGGCCGCTTTCGCATCAATCTGCATCAGGAGCGTGGACGCGCCGCCGCTACGATCCGCGCACTGCCGACGACCGTACCGTTTCTGCATGAGCTGCATCTTCCGCCGACGGTGGAGCAGCTTGCGCACCTTCCTCGCGGACTCGTGCTAATCGGCGGTCCTGCAGGTTCAGGCAAATCGACAACCGTGGCGGCGCTGGTAAATGAAATCAATCGCCGCGACGCACGCCACATTGTCACGATTGAAGATCCCATTGAGTATGAGCATGCAAATATCCGCAGCGTGATTGAGCAGGTTGAAGTCGGGCATGACGCGCCGGATTTTCCCACGGCATTGCGTGCCGCTCTGCGCCAGGCGCCTGATGTGCTTGTCGTTGGCGAAATGCGCGACCCCGAAACCATGCGCATTGCCGTCACCGCGGCGGAAACCGGCCATCTGGTTTTTTCCACACTGCACACCACTGACGTGGCTTCCACCATCTCCCGCATTGCCGATTCATTCCCGCCGGAGCGTCAGAGCAGCATTCGCCAGGAGATGGCGATGTCACTCTCGGCAGTGCTTACGCAGATTCTGCTGCCCAGCAAGCGCGGGGGACGTTATCCCGCGTCGGAGATGCTGATGATCGGCTACGGAGCGCGGGTACACATCCGCAAAAACAATATCCATCAGCTGCATCAGGAAATCACGATGACGAAGAAGGCCGGCTCTTTCAGCATGGAAGAATCACTGGCAACGCTGATGACGCAAGGCCACATTGATCGTGAAGACGCCATGCTGCACGCCATCCACCCGGATGACCTGGAAGGAATCTTGCGCGTGGCCGCAAAAAGATAGTCGTTAGGGCATCTCACTTACCCGCAAACCTCACCACGGATAAACACGGATTTAAGGATTTATAAAATAACAAATTGATCCGTACAGATCAGTGTTATCTGTATTTATCAGTGGTAAGGGTTTTTTCCCAGCGGGGCTACTCCCTCCACTTCCACTCAGCAAACCGTTTCCGCAACTCCGTCTTCAGCAGTTTTCCCGTCGACGTATGCGGCAGGTCGTTGACGAAAACAAAATCGTCCGGCATCTGCCACTTGGCAAACTTCGCGCACAAGAACGTTCGCAGCTCGTCCGCTGTAACCTGCACGCCATCTTTCAGCGCCACCACTGCCAGCGGGCGCTCTTGCCATTTCGGATGCTGCACTGCAATCACTCCGGCCTCGCGCACCGCTGGATGACTCATCAGCGTATTTTCCAAATCGACCGAGCTGATCCACTCCCCGCCGGACTTGACGAGGTCCTTGCTGCGATCCACCAGCTTGATGCAGCCATCGGCGTCCATCGTGGCGACGTCACCAGTGCGAAACCAACCGTCGGCTGTCCAGCGATCGTGCGTTTCCGGCGCGTTGTAATAACTTCCGGCAACCCACGGCCCGCGAACTTCAAGTTCG